>JAUYFZ010000053.1 GCA_030689585.1 Rhodocyclaceae bacterium
CGTTCATAAAAACAGGCATAGGGGTTTGCAGAATCACCGCCCCGAAGGTGCCCCCCATCACAATCAGAAAGGCCGTGCCTTGCATGATCGAGCCGACATGCCCCCCTTCCAGTACCTGACCTCCTAGAATGGCGACAAAACTCAAAATGATGCCAAAGAGACTGCCCTTATCCATGTTTCTTTTTCTCCTTCCGTTTCATGGCGACCTCTAAAGCCGCTTTTGACCCCAGCACAGCGACGCGCAGTCTGGCGACGGCTTGGGAATGTAATTGGCAAACACGCGATTCTGTCACTCCCATGACCGCCCCGATTTCTTTCAAATTCAAATCTTCTTCGTAATAAAGGCTCATCGCCATTTTTTCGCGTTCAGGCAGACGCTCGATAGCACTCACCAGTGTTTTGTGCAACCCCGCTTCTTCAAGCAAATACAGCGGGTTCGGGGTGTGGTTCACCTCATGACGATCAAGGAAATCTTCTCCTTCTTCGCCCGCCTTCCCTCCCGATAAATCTTCAAGATAAACAACCTGATGCCCACGCGCTTCCGACAACAGTTTTTGATAATCCGCCAACGAAATGTCCAATGCCGTGGCTAACTCTATTTCTGTGGGATGCCGACCATGTTGGTGTTCCAACTGATGAAGAACGGCTTCCACTCGACGCATTTCACGACGCATCCCCCGTGGCATCGTATCGCTTTCCCGAAGTCCGTCCAGCATGGCTCCCCGAATCCGTTGCACCGCATAGGTTTCAAACTGTGCGCCCAACCCGTCTTCAAAGCGGGCACTGGCATCGAGCAGACCAATCATTCCGTTCTGGATGAGATCATCCACCTGCACACTGGCAGGCAGTCTCGCCATCATTTGAAAGGCGAGACGGCGGACGAGTGGAGCAAATCGCAGAACGACCTGCTCTTTTTCAGGCGTGCCCTGAGCGGTATACATAGCGGAGGCGACTATACCATCGCTTACGCATGGCCTAAGTATTCCAGTTGCACGTCCAGTCGTTCGCGGGCCAATCGTTCGATGCTGTCAAAAATGGCTTGGGCCTGATCCTGCGATTGCGCATGGGTAATGGCAATCCGAAACCGCCCGCATCCTTGTTCATGGGCCACCCGCTTAATCAGGGCGTAGGCATCGACGACTTCAGTTTCTTTCGCCGCAATGGCCAGCGTGATGCTGCGCACATCGAACATCCGGCGGAGACCTTCCGCTTGATCCCGTTGATTACGCATTGGCCACCAACAATCCGGCTTCTTCTTCATGCAGATGGTGAGGCGAGGATTCGTCAGACTGTTTGAACGCACGATGGAGCAGATACTGTCGATTGGGCACATGCAAATCTTCAGGCACTCGCTGACCGTTGGCGACATGGGTCAGCAGCAATCCATTACGCACCACCGCATCGATAGCCGGAGCAAGGGAGGCCGCCTCATCTACCTTGGAGAGGATGCAACCCGCTAGGTTTTCACCCGCATAAGCCCGGATGACATCATCGAGCGTATCTCCCCGACTCGTGGCATTTAACAACAACAACCGCTTGACTTCTCCGGCACGGGCCAGCATGGCTGTTTGTTCGGCCACCATTCGATCTCGCTGGCTCATGCCCACGGTATCGATCAGGATCATGTGTTTTCCCCGCAGATCCACCAGCATCCGGCGCAAATCTTCGGAATCGCGCACCACCTGCACCGGCACACCAAGAATGCGACCGTAAATACGCAATTGCTCATGCGCCCCGATCCGATAACCATCCGTGGTCAACAGCGCCAATTTGTCGGCCCCGTAGCGCACCACACAACGAGCCGCCAGTTTGGCCGTGGTGGTCGTTTTCCCGACCCCCGTCGGACCGACGAGCGCGAACACGCCCCCTTTGTCCATCAAATCGTTATCCGCCGTCAACGTGCGTAGCCGTCGGCCCACGGCGTTTTTAAGCCAAGCCTGCCCCTCCGTTACGGAAAGTGCATCCGGCATTTCCTCAATCAACCGGCGCGACAACGCACTGGAAAATCCCGCATCGAGCATTTCGGAAAGTAACGTGGCTTTGATGGGTGTCTGCCGGGTCATTTCTCCCCAGGCAAACCCGGCCAGTTGCCGTTCCAACAGGGCCTTGATCCCCTGCATCTCGCTCATCAGGTGATTGACTCTGGATTCTGGCACCTCGTCGTTTTCTGGATAAGCCGCCATCATCGGATTCTCTGTCGGCCGAGGTGCCTTGGTGACTCTGGGCGGAAGCGGACGCGGTTGGGTGAAAAGAGCAGGGGGGGCAACGGGAGGCTTGTCGGCGACCGGCGGAATCCAGGGGCGGAAGGGAGTCTGTGGCGCACGCGCCTTGGTCGACAAACTGACCGTGTAATCATCCTCGGAAAACGTGGTGGCCGGTGCGGCAGGGGTAATGTCCGCCGCTGCCA
This sequence comes from Rhodocyclaceae bacterium, assembly GCA_030689585.1. Classification (GTDB taxonomy): domain Bacteria; phylum Pseudomonadota; class Gammaproteobacteria; order Burkholderiales; family Rhodocyclaceae; genus Nitricoxidivorans. Next base: position 2,408 of record JAUYFZ010000053.1, read on the forward strand.
TGGACACTGGTCTGGGCACTTGGGCCACCGGCGCTGGTCGGTTGGAAAGTGCTTCCAGACTGTCCGCAGACATGGCCGTGATCTCCACGCCATTGGGCACCATCTTGTTGGAAATGACGATGGCATCCGCCCCCAAGTCTTCCTTGATGCGACGCAATGCCTCGCGTGCGCTGCCTGCTACGTAACGTTTAACGGTCATGATTTAGCCCCAATGATGGCTTGCACTTTGATAGTTCTTGATTCAGGAATTTCGGCATTCGCCAGCACCCGCAAATTGGGCCAGGCTCGCCGCAGGAAGCGGGAAAGCAACGGACGCAAATTGCCAGGAACCAGCAACACAGCCGGTAACCCGGCTTCTTCTTGCCGACGCGCTGCCTTCGATGTTTCTGTGAGTAAGGTATTCGCTAATCCCGGTTCGATACCGGAGGTTTCATCGCCACCCGCGCCACCTGTTCCGGCAAGGGCTTGGGTCAACAGCCGTTCCAACCCGGGTTCCAAGGCCATCACCTGTATATCGGCTGTGCCCGGATAGAGTTGCTGAACAATGGCGCGAGACAACGCAATACGCACCTCCGCCGTCAATACAGCGGAATCCTGTGTTTTTGGGGCCTGTTCCGCCAAAGATTCGATCAACGTGCGCATGTCGCGGATGGATACGCCCTCTTCCAGCAGATTTTGCAAAACACGCTGAACCGTGGAAAGCGGTAATTGCTTGGGCACCAGTTCCTCGATGAGTTTGGGCGCATCTTTTGAAATGTGATCGAGCAGTTGCTGAGTTTCCTGACGACCCAACAATTCAGCCGCATGAGACAGGATGATGTGATTCAAGTGCGTAGCGATAACCGTCCCCGCATCCACGACCGTATAGCCCATCGCCAGTGCCTGTTCGCGCAGACTGGCCTCAATCCAGATGGCAGCCAGTCCGAAAGCCGGATCCGTCGTGGGCGTGCCCGGTAACGGCCCACTGACCCGCCCCGGATTGATGGCAAGATACAGGCCAGGGTGCGCTTCTCCGCTGCCAATCTCCACGCCTTTTAATGTCAATCGGTAAGCGTTGGGTTTTAACTCAAGGTTGTCGCGGATATGAACAGGTGCTGCCAAGAACCCGACATCCTGTGCAAACTTTTTGCGTAATCCCCTGATACGTTTTAACAATTCACCACTAGAGGGACCACTTTGCCCTTTGTCGACCAACGGAATCAGGCGATACCCCACCTCAAGCCCCAGCACATCGACAGGCGCCACATCGGCCCAACTGGCTTCCAGCGAATCCTGGGGTGCAGCCGCTTTGGGTGTTTTACTGGCGGTTGCCGGTTTTTTCGCCTGCTGTTGCATCCACCAGGCCAACGAACCAATGCCCGCCGCCAGAAGCAGGAAAATAATATTGGGCATTCCGGGAATCAACCCCAACATCCCCAAAATACCAGCGGTCAGCATCAGCACCGAAGGATTACCGAAAAGCTGTCCACCCACCTGCTGGGTGATGTCCTTATTCTCGCTGTCATTGACGCGCGTTACGATCAAACCCGCCGCCGTGGAGATGATAAGGGACGGCAACTGTGCCACCAGTCCATCGCCGATGGCGAGTAACGTGTAGGCTTTGGCGGCATCCCCGGCACTCATGTCATGTTGCAGTACGCCGACGATCAATCCACCAATGACGTTGATGAGTAAAATCAAAATACCGGCGACGGCATCGCCCCGCACGAATTTCGACGCACCGTCCATCGAACCGTAAAACTCCGCTTCCTGCGCGATGGTCGAACGGCGTTTCCGGGCTTCTTCTTCGCCGATAAGCCCCGCATTCAAATCTGCATCAATGGCCATTTGCTTGCCTGGCATGGCATCTAAGGTGAAGCGGGCTGACACTTCGGCAATGCGCCCCGCACCCTTGGTAATCACGACGAAGTTGATGACGGTCAGGATGATAAAAACGATGATACCGACGGCGTAGTTGCCGCCCACCAGAAAATGACCAAACGCCTCGATCACCTTGCCGGCCGCATCCGGCCCGGTGTGCCCTTCAAGCAAGACCACCCGCGTTGAAGCCACGTTGAGAGACAACCGCAGCAAAGTGGTAATCAACAGTACCGTCGGAAAGGCTGAAAAATCAAGCGGTTTTCCGGCATACATAGCCGACAGCATCACCATAATGGCCAGGGCGATGTTGAAGGTGAA
>JAUYFZ010000266.1 GCA_030689585.1 Rhodocyclaceae bacterium
GGGAAGGGAGAAGGCTCTTCCCAGCTCCTCCCCCTTGAAGGGAAGGGAGAAGGCTCTTCCCAGCTCCTCCCCCTTCAAGGGGAGGGAGAAGGCTCTTCCCAGCTCCTCCCCCTTCAAGGGGAGGGAGAAGGCTCTTCCCAGCTCCTCCCCCTTGAAGGGAAGGGAGAAGGCTCTTCCCAGCTCCTCCCCCTTCAAGGGGAGGGAGAAGGCTCTTCCCAGCTCCTCCCCCTTCAAGGGGGAGGCCGGGAGGGGGATGGGGTGCCGCCACTGTCCATCGCTCGTGCGCAACAAGCGCGTCGTCGGTTGCTGCGAACGATCCTGCTCACCGGTGGGGTGATGGGGGCTGCTCTCTCCGGTTTTTTACCACTGGCCTACGCCCAAAAAAGTCGCCTGCGTCCGCCGGGCGCGTTAGACGAAAAGGATTTTTTGGCGAGTTGCATCAAGTGCGGTCAATGTGTGCAGGTCTGCCCCGTGCAAGCGATCAAATTGGCTGACTTGGTCGATGGCATGGGGGTGGGCACGCCTTATATCGATGCTCGCGCCCAAGCGTGCGACTTCTCCTGCGATGCCGTGCAGTGCATTTTGGCTTGCCCGACGGGATCACTGACGTACGAAAAACCTGATTTTCTGCCGGTGCGCCCGGGGGCGGCCTTGGCGGCCGCGCCTATTCTGAAAGCTAAGGAAAAAGATGCCGAGCCGACCCTGAACCTCAAAGAACGCATCGGTGTGGCCGTGCTGCCCATGCCGGGCCGATGCTTGCTTCTACAGGGGAAAGGTTTTAGAGGGCAGGCACGAGGAGCCGATTTTGAAGGGCAGTTGCGCTATATGGCCGTCGACCGATGGAAGCCAATTCCAATCCGTGACCATCCCTACGATCTAGAAGAATGCGATCTGTGTATACGGGAATGCCCTATCAAAGATGCCATTTCAATAGAGCTTGTCTTCATGCCCAATGGCACACAGCGCAAAATGCCGGTGGTGCATGAACCCTGTGTCGGTTGCGGCGTGTGCGAAATGATCTGTCCGGTGACCCCCGCCGCAATTGTGATCGAAGCGAGGGAAGTGTGGAAAACATGAGTGCTCCATTAAAACGTCGCTTTCGCGAACAAATTGCTGTCATGTTTGGACGCGAGCCAGTCAAGCCATTGGAAATATCTTCTGGTGCGCAAAAGATTCATGTCTTCAAAAAAGGCAACAAGGATTTTATTGCCGAAAAATTGCACGCCCGCGCTCACGCTAACCCTTCGCACCGATGGCGTAATCGTCGCTGGATTACGCTTATTCTGACCAATCTGTTGTTCGTTGTTTCATTTCATTTCGATGTCCAAATTCTCGAAGGGGCGTTGACGGCATCGCGGTTTATCGGGTTTCACTTAATCGACCTTAACTCTGCCTTGCAGGTGATGTTGGCGCACAAGCACATCATCGTGAACCTTTTAATCGGCACGGGCACGGTGTTGTTCTTATGGATATTGCTGGGAGGACGCACCTTTTGTTCTTGGGTTTGCCCCTATCACCTGCTGGCTGAATGGGCAGAAAAACTGCATCTGTGGTTAGTGCAGAAAAAACTGGTCACCGATCAAACCATCGACCGGCGGTTACGCAGTGTGTTTTGGATCATTTTCGCCCTGTTGGCGGTGGTCACTGGCTATACGGTCTTTGAAGCCATTTCACCCGTCGGCATCGTTTCCCGTGCGCTGATCTACGGGCCGGGATTGGCTCTTTTGTGGGTGCTGGCCTTGCTGGTGTTCGAAGTGTTCTTTTCCAAACGGGCCTGGTGTCGTTATGCCTGTCCGATTGGCTTGACTTACGGCGTAGTGGGCATCATTTCCCCCTTGCGCATCAAATACAAGCTGGAAGGTTGTTTTCACGAAGGCGATTGCCGAAAGGTTTGCCTCGTGCCCCATGTGCTCGATACTGTGATCAAGGGTCGTGCCGTCGATACCGAAGTGCCCATTGGGCCAGATTGCACCCGTTGCGGTTTGTGCGTCGATGCCTGCCCGACGGGATCGCTTTCCTTTGAGGTCAAAGGCCTGTCTAAACTAATGTAACCGTTACAATCTAAATATGATCCATTGCGAAAATCTCTCTAAAACCTTCCGGCGCGTGCCCGTCCTAGACGGGGTCAATCTTTCGATTCATGTCGGCGAGCGCGTGGCCTTGATCGGGTCCAACGGCGCGGGCAAAACCACGTTGATCCGCTGCCTGTTGGGTGAATACACGCATGAAGGTTTATTGACCATTGACGGGCAAACCCCAAGAACTCATCGCACGGAAATATTGTCAGGCATTGGCTTTGTCCCTCAGCATCCGCCCCCGTTGGGGATGCCGGTGGGGCAGTTGATTGATTTTGCAGCAAAATTGTGCGGCACGGATCCGGCACAAATGATTGCATTGGCCACCCGAATGGGGCTGGATGTCGCACCGGTATTGCAACGTCCTTTCGTCAAACTCTCCGGTGGCATGAAGCAGAAGATATTGATTGCGATTGCCTTGGGTCGGCAGGCGCGCTTACTCATCATGGATGAACCGACGGCTAACCTCGACCCTGAGGCGCGCGAAGTCTTTCTGGCTCTCTTGGCGGAACGGGCGGACAGTGTTGCCATGCTCATTTCCAGTCATCGCTTGAATGAAGTCTCTTCACTCGTTGATCGTGTGATCGAGATGGACATGGGCAAAATCGTACTGGACAAGAAAGTAGACCATTGATGGATCGCCGTCGCTTTTTGGAAGCAGGTTTCGCGCTCACGCCCCTCGCTGCTTTTCTATCCGCCTGCGGTAAAAGCGTGAAATGGCCGGAAGGCATGAAGCCGATTATGTGGGATCGAGACATCTGCGTCACCTGCAACATGGTTATTTCCGACCCGCGTTTCGCCGGTGAGATGCGGGGTGGCCCGAAGGACACCGTGTTCAAATTCGATGATCCGGGATGCGTCGCCTTGTGGCTGGACGACAAGGCTGCGGCTTATCCCTGGATGAAAGAATCGGCCACCAAACTCTGGATGGCCTCTGCCAATATCACCAATGGTAAGCCTGATGCGAGCGCAGACGTCGTTTGGCTAGATGGCTTTAAGGCACACTACCTCACCAAAACTTCACCGATGGGCTTTAACTTTGGAGCGGTCGCAGAACCACAAGACAAGTCTGTCGATTTTTCGACCATGTGCAACCACGTCGTCACTCAATTCAAAAAAGGCCGCGCATGAATACTCTCTGGCTGACTGCCCAACTCGACATTTCAGAATCCTTGCGTTCGCGCTGGTTTGCTATTTACTCGCTTGTTTTCGGCGGCATTGTCGCCCTGCTCTTTTTGTTCGGTTTAACCGAATCCCGCGTGCTCGGTTTCATCGGGTTATCGCGCCTGCTGGTCACCTACATCCAGCTCACCATGGCGATTCTGCCAATTTTTGTACTCATCACCACCGTGCGTTCTGTCGCAGGCGACAGGGAAGCGGGGGTCTATGAATACCTTTTGTCGTTACCCGTTTCGCTCAGTTCGTGGTTTTGGGGAAAAATTCTAGGACGCTATCTCGTTATTTTCCTGCCGGTTTTCGTGGCGATGGCGGCGGCTATTCCCATCGCCGTCGTGCAAGGCATTGACGTGCCTTGGGAATTGTTTGGTTACTACACCTTACTTCTGGCCGCCATGGCTGCTTGTTTTCTGGGGTTGGGTATGTTGATTTCGGCTCTGGCCAGAACAACGGATGTTGCACAGGGAGCGGCCTTCATGACTTGGCTGACCCTGTTGCTTTTCATTGATCTGATTCTGTTGGGCGTGATGATTCAAGGCCGTATTTCACCGGAAGTGGCGGTAGGCATCGCACTGGCCAATCCGCTGCAAGTGTTCCGCACCGCCGCGTTAGCTCTGTTTGATCCCCAACTCATCGTATTAGGGCCTTCGGCTTACGTCATCCTCGATACCTTCGGTGCTTTCGGCTACAAAATCTACGCGCTGGTTTATCCCGTGGTGGTGGGAGCCATCGCGGCCACGTTGGGTTATATGGCCTTCAAGCGTGGGGACTTGCCGTGAACCGTTTGTTTTTAATAGGGTTACTCATTGGCATATCCTCGCCGCTCATCAGCTTGGCTCAGGAAAGCGATCCCCTCTGGGTGGCCACGCTGACCGATTTGAATGACAAGCCGGTGGCCTTACAAACCTACAAAGGACGACCTTTGGTGGTGAATTTCTGGGCACGCTGGTGCGGCCCTTGTCGTGAAGAAATACCGGACTTCATTCGAGCCAGAGGAAAATACAAAGGAGTTGAGCTTTTAGGCATTGCTATTGATGATAAAACCGAAGCCGTGCGAGATTTTGCCAAAGCTTACGAGATGGATTACCCCGTCCTTCTCGCCAAAGATCAGGGAATCGCTTTGATGAAAGCACTGGGCAATACCAAAGCAGGGTTGCCCTATACCTTGGTCATTGATCGTTCTGGACGTATTGTGCAAAAGAAAATGGGGCCGATGAAGAGGGCAGATATTGAGGCGGGCTTTCAACAGGCACTGAAATGAAGGTGTGGTGGACGGCCATACGTCCGGCGACACTCACGTTGAGTTTGACTCCCGTCATCACCGGCATCGCTCTGGCCCTTTCCGAAGGGGCGGGCTTGCGTGGGGCGATTGCCCTTGAAACACTCATCGCGGCCCTGTGTATTCAGATCGGGGTCAACCTTTACAACGATGCAACCGACTGTGCAGCGGATCGTTGTCATCGCCTGGGGCCGCTGCGTGTCACCGCCGCAGGATTAGCCAGCGCGAGCGATGTTCGGCGGGCAGCCAACCTCGCCCTGATAATGGCATTCTTGTTCGGGCTTCATTTAACCTTCGTAGGTGGTTGGCCCATCCTTCTGATCGGGTTCGCGTCCTTGGTGGCCAGTTGGGCCTATTCCGGCGGACAACACCCTCTTTCGCATACGCCGTTGGGTGAGTTTTTTGTCTGGCTCTTTTTCGGCGTGATGGCGGTTTCTGGCAGTCACTGGTTGCAAGCGGGCACGGCCACGTTGTCGGCCCTGTTAGCGGGGGCGGCACTGGGGCTACCGGCGGCTGCGGTATTGCTCATCAACAACCTGCGCGATAGTGAATCCGACCAGCGCGCGGGTCGAAGAACACTCGCCCTCCAGTTGGGCAATACGGGGAGCCGTCGTCTTTATGCCCTGCTCATGCTGCTACCCTTCGCGTTACTACTAGGGTTACCTTCTTATACGTGGTTCGCATTTTTGATGTTGCCCATCAACCTGCGAATCCTTACCCAGCTTCGTACGGCAGGGGGAAGCGACCTTAATGGGATACTGATTGCGACCGCTCGTTCCCAATTTGTTTTCGGGCTACTGATTGTGGCGGGTTGTTTAACGTGGAACAACACAGGCCACGCTTGACGAGTGGTTCCATTATTCACGAGCGGCCATCGGTCATGTGTCGTTAGCGCAGGATTAAATCGCATCCAATGGTGAAATCACCCCGCGTCCACCTTTGTTGAGTACATGCGTGTAAATCATCGTCGTTGCCACATCCGCATGTCCCAGCAACTCCTGCACCGTGCGAATATCGTAGCCAGATTGAAGCAAGTGCGTTGCAAATGAATGGCGAAATGTGTGCGGTGTCGCCAGTTTGGCAATACCACTCGCCTGCACCGCTCTTTTCACCGCCCGTTGCAACAGTTTTTCATCCATATGATGCCGCCGCTCAACGCCGCTACGCGGGTCAACGGAATAGCTGCCGGACGAAAAAATATACTGCCACGCCCACTCGCTCGCCGCATTTGGATACTTTCTATCCAGTGCATTTGGCAGATAAACTCCCGCCTTGCCTTGTAAATTGTCCGACTCATACAAGATCCGACGTGATTTCAGATGTGCCTGCAAGGGCGCAATCAAAGTATTCGGCAACATCGTGATGCGATCCTTCGCCCCCTTGCCATCGCGCACCACAATCTCTGCCCGCTCGAAATCCACATCCTTCACGCGCAAACGAACGCATTCCATCAGCCGCATTCCCGTCCCGTAAAGCAGGCGGGCCATCAGACCGTGCACGGCACTCATTCCATCGAGCACGGCCGTCACTTCCTGCCGCGTCAACACCACTGGCAAACGCTGTGGCGTTTTCGCCCGCACCACCTTATCCAGCCAGGGCAGGTCGACGCCCAACACCTCGCGGTACAAAAACAGCAACGCCGACAACGCCTGATTCTGCGTCGCCGCCGCCACCTTGCCTTCGACTGCCAGATGCGTCAGAAACGCCTCAACCTCCACCGCCCCCATGTTGCTGGGGTGTCGCTTGCCGTGAAATAAAATAAATCGACGAATCCACTGGACATACTGCGTTTCTGTGCGGATACTGTAGTGCTTCAAACGCAAGCGATCACGAACCTGATCAAGGAGTTTTGGTGCTTGAGGACTTAGGGGTTGGTGATCGGTCATGATAAGTTTGCGTGAAGCAATAAATACAGAGAGTTACAATTCAATCGATGGCTGTATACACCTTGCAGTATCGGAGTATACACCTGTCGAGGTGTATACTAAACGTTGGAACCCAAAACAAGCTAGCCTATCCCGCGTAGTGATACAAATTCGCACCATCAAACTCAAAGAGGAGAATGCCCGTGGACTTCATTGATCACCTTCGTGTGCTTTCGTCGCGTGTCGCGGCCAACAAGGACAATA
>JAUYFZ010000275.1 GCA_030689585.1 Rhodocyclaceae bacterium
CTCCCCCTTGAAGGGGAGGGAGAGATGCTCCTCCCCCTTCAAGGGGGAGGCTGGGAGGGGGATGGGGAATGTGTTTCACGTTAAAGACAGGCGGGAAGGCTTCCGTGGTGATGCCCGCCGCCTCATGGCGCATCAGTTGTCCTCTTTCCAGACATAACAACTGGGGAGTGGTTGTTTCCGCGTCCCGTCGCCACTTGTCAAAGGCGGCCAGTGTCGTGATGTCTTCGGGAACCTTGGCATCGAAGAAAGCATAAATGAGTTCTTCATCGACCAACACGTCGGGGCGACGGGATTTATGTTCCAGATGTTCGATGTCGCGGGTCAACTTTTGATTGTGTTGAAGGAATCGCCATTTTCTGAGCCAGTCCTCATTGACTTCGCCTTGCACCAGTGCGTGGCGAATCAATAGTTCCCGTGAGAGTTTGGGGTCCATCGGTCCGTAGTGCACCCGTCGTTTGGCGTGGAGCAACAGACCGTGTAGCGTCACTCGTTCCCAGGCGACAACCTGCCCTGGCCCCTTCTCCCAGTGCGGCTCGAAGACATGCGTACGGATAAGGTGCGGCCCCACTTCTTCCAGCCATTCCGGTTCGATACGGGCGATGCAACGGGCGAACAGGCGTGAGGTTTCCACCAGTTCCGCCGCCACGATCCAGCGACCCGTTTTTTTCACCAAGGTTGATCCCGGATGGATGAAGAACTTGATCCCTCGTGCGCCCAGATAATGAGGTTCGGCCTCATGTTTAAGTCCGATATGGCCCAGCAAACCGGTTAGCAAGGATTTATGGATGTCTTCAAAGGACGCAGGCAGTTGATTCTCTTTCCAGCCGTGCTCGGTGCATAGCGTGTGCAACTGTCCGTGCACATCGCGCCACTCGCGCAAGCGTAACCACGAGATGAAATTCGCCTTGCACCACAAACGTTGCTTGGCGGTGCTTTCGTGCTTCCACACTTCATCGGCGGCGATCCAGCGTTTAAGGATCGAGAGAAATTCCGATTTCTCATCCTTCCATTTTGCATGGGCTTGATCGGCCGAACCGATTTGCTCCTGAGGTCGTTCCCGTGGGTCTTGCACAGAGAGGGCAGAGGCGATGATAAGCATTTCGTGCAGACATCCCCGATGACGCGCCGCCAGAATCATGCGACCGATTTTTGGATCGAGCGGCAGGGTGGCTAATTCCCGCCCTACGCTCGTCAATTCCCGTGCCTCGTTCATGGCCCCTAGCTCTGTCAAGAGTTGATAGCCGTCGCTAATCATCCGTGAAGCGGGAGATTCGAGAAAAGGAAAGTCATCCACATCGCCCAAGTGCAGCGACTTCATGCGCAGAATGACGCCGGCTAACGAGGAACGCAGAATTTCCGGTTCCGTATAGGGGGGGCGTTTGCTGAAATCCTCATTCGAATAAAGCCGGAAACATACACCGGCGGAAACTCGTCCACACCGACCGGCGCGTTGGTTGGCGGCGGCTTGTGAGATGGATTCAACCTGTAATTGTTCGATCTTGTTGCGATGGCTGTAGCGTTTGATTCGCGCCAGACCCGTATCAATGACGTAACGAATGCCCGGCACGGTCAGCGAAGTTTCAGCAACATTGGTGGCCAGAATAACGCGACGGCCTTGATGGGATGAAAACACACGGGCCTGTTCCTGAGCGGACTGCCGTGCAAACAAGGTAAGAATTTCCAACCCGGGGGGATGGTGTTTCCGTAGTGCCTCCGCCGCTTCACGAATCTCTCGTTCGCCGGGCAGAAAGATCAGTACATCTCCTGCTCCTTCGCGATGTGTTTCGGAAACCGCATCGACAATGGCCTCATTGATGTCCCTGTCGTCCTCCTCGCCAAAGGCGCGATAACGCGTTTCGATGGGATAAAGTCGTCCGGAGACTTCGATCACCGGCGCATGGTTGAAGTGTTGGCTAAAACGCTGCGCATCCAAGGTGGCAGAAGTCACGATCACACGGAGATCAGGGCGTTTCGGTAAAAGCTGTTTGAGATAACCGAGTAGAAAATCGATGTTGAGACTGCGCTCATGGGCTTCGTCGATCAAAATCGTGTCGTACTGCCGAAGCTCTGAATCGCCCTGTGTTTCCGAGAGCAGGATGCCATCGGTCATCAGTTTGATATAACTCGTCGGCGTGGTGCGGTCAGTAAAGCGAATCTTGTACCCGACATAACGCCCCACGTCTGATTTCAGTTCCTGCGCAATCCGGCTGGCCGTAGCCCGTGCCGCGATGCGTCGGGGTTGCGTATGGCCGATCAACCCGGTTAAACCGCGTCCTAGCTCAAGGCATATCTTGGGAAGTTGCGTGGTCTTGCCCGACCCCGTTTCACCGCAAATCACCACGACGGGATGCGCTTTAATCGCCGCCGCGATTTCTGCACGCCGCACATTAACTGGCAAAGATTCGTCGTAAGTAATGGCAGGTCGTGCGGCCAGACGGGCAACGGGGTCGAATTTCATGTTTTGCTTAGAATCTGATGTTGAGACATATCGCGAACCGCATTATACTGAAATATAACTTCACTGATAGGAGATACATTATGTACACGACGAATCTACGCAAAGTCGGTGGATCAATCATGCTGGCCGTTCCGCCCGCGTTTCTTGTGCAACTACAGTTACACGCGGGGGCGACTGTCGGCGTTGTGGTTGCTGAGGGGTATCTTGTCATTGATCCTAAGCCAAAGCCACGTTATACCCTCACGGAACTCTTGGCCGCTTCGGATTATTCGCCCCCCCCCCAGAAGGAGGAACGCGAATGGGTTGATGCGCTCGCTGTGGGGAATGAACTGATATGAAGCGCGGCGATATTTATCTGGTTTCACTTGATCCAACATCCGGTAGCGAACAGCAGGGTAGTCGTCCTGTGTTGATTGTATCGCCTACCGAATTTAACGAGGCCACTCAACTGCCGGTTATTTGCCCCATCACCAGTGGTGATAATTTCGCCCGTCGTATTGGATTCGCTGTTGCTATTACGGGCATTAAAACAACGGGCATTGTTCGCTGCGATCAGCCTCGCGTGCTCGATCTTGCTGCTCGCCATGCACGTAAGGTAGATGTTTTGCCCGCTTCAATCATGGAAGAAGTGCTGGCTCGGTTGATTCCAATTTTCGAGTGAGAGCCTTCGGCTCTATGCGGTTTGTAGTGGGTACTCGAAGCGGTTGTTGCGGCCTCCCTCCCCTTGAAGGGGAGGGCAGTACCAATCTCCCTCCCCTTCAAGTGGAGGGCAGTACCAATCTCCCTCCCCTTCAAGTGGAGGGCAGTACCAATCTCCCTCCCCTTCAAGGGGAGGGCTTGGGAGGGGATGGGGTAAAAATGAAGGGACAAACAAGTCTCGTAATTATCGGGCGGCATATCCAGCAGAAGCTGCGAAAT
>JAUYFZ010000282.1 GCA_030689585.1 Rhodocyclaceae bacterium
AACGGCTTGGGTAAGTATTCAAAAGCCCCCCCTTGAAAGGCGGCTACCGCAGAATCGAGGTCTGAGTAAGCGGTCATAATAATGACCGACAATTCTGGATATCGCTCTTTGGCCTGTTGTAGCAAATCCAACCCACTGGTGCCGGGCATACGAATGTCAGAAATCAGGACGCTGGGGATGACTTCGCCCCTCATGGCCGCCAATGCTTCGTCCGCAGAAACAAAAGTTTTGCAGGAAATATCCTCGCGGGTCAGTGCTTTTTCAAGCACCCAACGGATGGAGCGGTCATCATCGACAATCCAGACAGGGTTCATGGTGGCGTACTCAACGGAAGTTGTAAGATAAAACAGGTTCGACCGGGACAGGATTCAACGTCGATATGGCCCAAGTGTTGTTGTACAAAACTTTGCACGAGCGCCAGGCCCAGCCCGCTGCCGCCTTCTCGTCCGGAGATCAAAGGATAAAAAATCTTGTCGCGAATCGATTCTGGAATACCGGGGCCATTATCGATCACCCGCAATTCCAAGGCCAGACGATGACGTTTTTTGGCAAAAGTGGCTTGCCGCAACACCCGAGTGCGGAAAGTGATTTCCCCCTGCCCTTCCAAGGCCTGCGCCGCGTTACGAGCAATGTTAAGCACCACTTGAATGAGTTGCTCCCGGTCACCGGTGAGTTCCGGTAAGGAAATATCGTAATCACGCCGTACCCGCACGCCAGGGTATTCCGCATGGATTAAACGAAGCACCCTTTCCAGAATCTCGTGAATATTCACTAACGCGGGCTGCATGGCTCGATGGGACGAGAGCAGTCGTTGCATCAGGTCTTGCAGGCGATCCACTTCATGAATGATGACCTGCGTGTATTCCTTGAATCGCGGGTCAGGGAGTTCACGTTCCAGTAACTGCGCCGACCCTCGAATGCCGCCGAGCGGGTTTTTGATTTCATGGGCCAGATTACGAATCAATTCCCGAGTGGCCTGTTGCTGGACGGCTTCCTGTTCTTCACGAATCGTCTTTTCGATCAGGATGACCGCCGGTGAGCGCATATTCAACCCTTGGAACGGTGCGGGCGAGTGCTCACTATCTGAGCTTTTCAAGTTCCTTTTTGAGGGCTTCGATGTTGTGCTCATGGTGTCGCCTGGCCTCTTGACTCTCTGGAACAATCGGGACGAGTGCGTCCAATTTCTTGCGTTCTGCCGCCAGTTCTTCTTCAAGAATGGCTCGGCGGTCGGTATCACGCGTTCGTTGTTGGGTTCCGCTTACTTTCGGAAAACCGGAAGGTGTGGCCTGGGTGACTCGTGTCGAACCCGCAGATCGGGGCGCGGATGAGGGGGTTTTGGACAGCACCGTACATTGCTTTCCGGCCGTTTTCTGATTGGTATAAGTAATCAGGCCATCGCTGTTAGAACACTTGTACAGCGTATCTGCATGAACCACAGACGAAACGGCAGCAAGGAATCCAACGATCCAGATCACCATGCTGCCGCTCACTTCATCAGATCGAGTAATACATCTCGTACTCAAGCGGATGGGTCGTCATGCGGAACCGCGTAACTTCTTCCATCTTGAGATCGATGTAGGCTTCAATCATGTCCTTGCTGAACACACCACCACGGGTCAGGAACTCGTGATCTTTGGCTAGATAATCAAGGGCTTGCTCCAGACTTGAACAAACGGTCGGAATCTTGGCATCCTCTTCCGGCGGCAGATCGTAGAGGTTTTTGTCAGCCGGATCGCCGGGGTGAATCTTGTTCTGGATGCCATCCATTCCCGCCAGCAGCATGGCCGAAAAACCCAGATAAGAGTTGCAACCCGGATCAGGGAAACGCACTTCAATACGGCGGGCCTTGTCGGAATTGACGTAAGGCACGCGAATGGAAGCGGAACGGTTACGGGCCGAGTAAGCCAGTTTCACGGGAGCCTCAAAACCTGGCACCAACCGTTTGTAGGAGTTGGTCAGCGGGTTGGTAATAGCATTCAACGCACGGGCATGTTTGATGATGCCGCCGATGTAATACAGCGCCATCTCGGACAGACCTGCATAGCCGTTACCTGCGAAGAGGTTTTTGCCGTCTTTCCAGATCGACTGATGCACGTGCATCCCAGAGCCGTTATCGCCCACGATGGGTTTGGGCATGAAGGTGGCGGTCTTGCCATAGCTATGGGCCACATTGTGAATCACATACTTCAACACCTGCGTCCAGTCGGCCCGCTTCACCAACGAGTTGAACTTGGTACCCAGTTCGCACTGGCCGGCGGTGGCGACTTCATGGTGATGCACTTCCACTTCAACCCCACAGGCTTCGGCAGCCAGACACATCGCGGCGCGAATGTCATTTAAGGAATCGACGGGAGGAACGGGGAAATAACCCCCCTTGACGGTGGGACGATGCCCGATATTGCCGCCGCTGTCTCCATGAGGTTTGTCGGCAGAAGCCCAAGCCGCCTCGTCGGAAAACACTTTGCAGTAAGAACCGGACATGTCGATTTTCCATTCGACGGAATCGAAAATGAAAAATTCAGGTTCCGGGCCGAAATAAGCGGTATCGCCGATGCCACTGCTTTTCAAGTAAGCCTCGGCACGTTTGGCGATGGAGCGCGGGTCGCGGTCATAGCCTTTGCCATCCGAAGGTTCCACCACGTCGCAGGTCAGCACCAGCGTGGTTTCATCCATGAAAGGATCGATATAAGCACTGCCTGCATCGGGCATCAAAAGCATGTCGGAGGCTTGAATGCCCTTCCAGCCTGCAATAGAGGAGCCGTCAAACGCGTGACCATCTTCAAACTGGCCCAGACCAAACGCTTTGATCGGCACGCCCACGTGCTGTTCCTTGCCACGGGTATCGGTAAAGCGAAAGTCCACAAATTTGACTTCCTGCTCTTGAATCATCTTCATCACGTCTTGAGGCGTTGCCATAACAAGCTCCTGAGGTTTTATGGGTGAAATGGGTTGGGTGAAACACAGATTCGAATTATGGCATGAAAAACCCCCGTTAATTAAAGCTATACCCTCTGACCGAACTTCTAAAATCACGGGCATGATCACTTATGAATATCCGTTGACGGAACGCTTTCGAACGCTGTTGCGTATCGAAAATCTGTTCGACAAAGTTATGCACTTTGCACAGTCCGATAATTCAACGGATCATCACGTCGCCTTGGTGATTTTGTTCGAGATACTTGAAGTCATCGGTCGTGCCGATCTTAAATTTGAACTGGTGCAGGAGCTGGAACGACAACGTCAGACGCTTCTGTCCTTCCAGAAAAATCCGAATGTTTCTGAAGAAATTTTATCCGGTGCGCTCTACGAGATCGAACAGGCGTCGACCATCTTGTTGGCCATGCAAGGTAAAGTTGGACAACATTTGCGGGATAACGAATGGCTGACCAGCATTCGCAATCGCGCTTCCTTGCCAGGGGGAGTCTGCGAGTTCGATCTGCCTTCCTATCATTTTTGGTTGAATCTCGATCCGGAACTACGTCAAAAAGACTTGGAAGGCTGGATCGCCCCCATGCTGCCCGTTCGTCAGGGTGCCAGTATCGTCATGCGCTTCTTGCGGTCATCGGGCCGCCCTGAAAAACAGTGCGCTCCTAATGGAGCTTTCCAGATGATGCTCACCGGTCGCTCTGTTCAGATGGTTCGGTTAAACCTCAAACGATCCGACGTGGTGGTCCCTGAGATCAGTGCCAACAAATACGCGCTCAACATTCGCTTTTCTACGCCGGGAACCACGTTGAAACCCAAGCAGGTCGAAACGGATGTGAATTTTGATTTAACTTTTTGTAACCTATGATTCATCCCCAGTTCGACCCCATCGCCCTACAACTCGGCCCCTTGGCCGTGCGCTGGTATGGGTTGATGTATTTGATCGGATTCCTGGCTTTTTTGTGGATGGGCAAACGACGTGCCGTTCGCCAACCCTGGCATGGCTTGTCCCCCCTCGACTTGGACGATCTGTTGTTCTACGGCGTGTTGGGGGTCATTTTGGGCGGGCGATTAGGGCAGGTGCTGTTTTACGATCCGGCCTATTACCTAGACCATCCTGCCGATATTCTGGCTGTCTGGAAGGGAGGAATGAGCTTTCATGGCGGTTTCCTGGGGGTCGTCGCCGGCATGGCCTTGTGGGCACGCAAGACCGGGCGCAGCTTTCTTCAAGTCACCGACTTTATTGTCCCCCTCGTCCCTCTGGGACTTTTCACCGGACGCATCGGCAACTTCATCAACGGAGAATTATGGGGACGGGTAACAGATGCCGGCGTGCCTTGGGCCATGGTTTTTCCGCAAGTGGATGGAGAACTCCGTCATCCCTCTCAACTCTATCAAGCCACGCTGGAAGGCTTGATGTTGTTCGTGTTGTTGTGGATTTTTTCCAGCAAGGAACAGCCACGAGGCAAGATTTCCGCTCTCTTCCTGATCGGTTACGGGGGGGCGCGCTGGATGGGTGAATACTTCCGTGAGCCTGACCACGGCATCTTCGGCCTGTCTTATTTCATCAGCATGGGACAGTGGTTATCGCTCCCCATGATCGTCATCGGCCTCCTTCTGTGGGTTCGCAAACCATAACTCGCATGGTCACGAAGCTCACCCCTGTCACAGCAAGAAATCATGAAACATGCCCCATCGACCCCCATCCCCACCCCAACCCTCCCCTTGAAGGGGAGGGAACTTGGTGCGTCTATTTTCACATGTGTAATCAACAAGTTAAAAGATGTGTGCATACGGTAGCCCTTGAAGGGGGGGAGTTAGTCTCCTTCCCCTTCAAGGGAAGGGAGTTAGTCTCCTTCCCCTTCAAGGGGAGGGAGTTAGTCTCCTCCCCCTTCAAGGGGGAGGCTGGGAGGGGGATGGGGAATGTATTTCACGCTAATGACATCGACACCGTCTTGCTGGACATGGACGGGACTCTGCTCGACCTTCATTTCGACAATCATTTCTGGCAGGTCCATGTGCCCCTGCGGTATGCCGAAGTGCACGGCATCCCCTTCGATGCGGCGCGTGAGGAACTGGCGGAACGCTATCGTGCGCGTGCGGGAACACTGGAGTGGTATTCGGTCGATTTCTGGGAAGATGAATTGAACATGGACATCATGCTTCTCAAGGAAGAAGTGGCCCATCTGATTGCCGTTCATCCCAGCGTGACGGATTTTCTCGCCTGGGCACGCATGGCAGGAAAACGCATCGTATTAGCGACCAACGCCCACCACAAGAGCGTGACCTTGAAAATGGCCCGCACGGGATTAACGCCCCACTTCGACAACATCATCACGTCGCACGAACTTGGCCATCCCAAGGAATCCATCCATTTCTGGCAAAAATTACAGGAAGTGGAACCTTTCGACCCCGAACGTACCCTGTTAGTCGATGACAGCCTGCCCGTGTTGGAAGCGGCACGAAGTTTCGGCATCGCTCATCTGGTCACCATTTTGAAACCGGATACCCGTCAGCCGACGAAAGAGTCGGGGGACTATCCAGCCATTGAAACTTTTGCGGAGTTGATCCCATGTTTGCTGTAAACAACCCTGCCACCGGTGAATTGCTGGCACAAGTTCCCAACGGAGGTACCGCTGAAGCGCGTCTTGCCATTGAATCTGCCCATGCAGCCTGGACGGGCTGGCGTGCAAAAACGGGCAAGGAACGAGCCGCCATCCTGCGTCGCTGGTTCGATCTGATCGTTGAACACACTGGGTCCCTCGCCGCCTTGATGACCGCCGAACAGGGTAAACCCTTGGCCGAAGCGAAGGGGGAAGTCGCCTATGGTGCCAGCTTTGTCGAATGGTTCGCCGAAGAAGCCAAGCGGGTTTATGGCGATGTCATCCCCTCCCCGATGCCGGATAAACGACTGCTGGTGCTCAAACAACCCATCGGAGTTTGCACCGCCATTACTCCTTGGAATTTTCCGCTGGCGATGATTACCCGCAAAGTCGCGCCGGCCTTGGCCGCCGGTTGCACGGTGGTCATCAAACCTGCCGGACAAACCCCCCTCACCGCCCTAGCCCTGGCGGATCTAGCCGAACGGGCTGGTTTTCCGTCCGGCGTACTGAATGTGGTGACCTGTTCCGAAGAAAACGCTCCGCTTGTCGGCCTTGAACTGGCCACGAATCCCTTAGTTCGCAAACTCTCCTTCACGGGATCAACGGAAGTGGGGCGGCTCCTGATGACGCAGTGCGCCTCAACGATCAAAAAAATCTCGCTGGAACTGGGCGGTAACGCCCCCTTTATCGTTTTCGACGATGCCGATCTCGATGCGGCCGTGGAAGGGGCCGTGTTGGCGAAATACCGCAATGCCGGTCAAACCTGCGTGTGTGCCAACCGTTTTCTGGTTCAGGAGGGAATCTACGAGGCCTTCGCCGAACGCCTGACAGAAAAAGCACGGGCACTTCAGGTCGGACTCGGCACGGAAGCCGGCGTGACCCAAGGCCCCTTGATTGATGACCAGGCTCTCGCCAAGGTGGAAGCCCTCATCGCCGATGCAATAACCAAGGGAGCTTCCTTACGATTAGGCGGAAAACGTCACGCCCTCGGTGGCACCTTCTTCGAACCTACGGTATTGACCCATGTCACGGCCGATATGCGCTGCGCCCAAGAGGAAATATTCGGCCCCGTCGCCCCTCTGTTCCGTTTTGCAGACGAAGCGGAAGCCATCGCACTCGCCAATGCCACGGAATATGGCTTGGCTGGTTATTTCTACAGCCGCGACATCGGCCGCATCTGGCGCGTCGCCGAAGCACTGGATTTCGGCATGGTCGGCATCAACACCGGCATGATCTCAAACGAGTTAGCCCCCTTTGGCGGCGTAAAACAATCAGGCCTAGGCCGAGAAGGCTCCAAATACGGAATCGAAGATTATATTTCGATCAAATACC
>JAUYFZ010000290.1 GCA_030689585.1 Rhodocyclaceae bacterium
ATGGCGATTCACCCCTATCCCGCCCATCTGGTGACGAGTTGGCAACTTCCCAACGGCATTGATGTTGTCATCCGCCCGATTCGTCCGGAAGATGCGGAACTGACACAAAACTTTGTGCGCAATTTGTCCGAAGAAACCAAGTATTTCCGTTATATGGATGCGGTACGTGAACTCTCGCAAGCCATGCTGGTGCGTTTTACGCAGATTGATTACGACCGGGAAATGGCCCTTCTGGCGGTAACGACCATTGACGGAAAAGAAGTCGAACTGGGAGTGGCTCGTTTTGCCATCAATCCAGACGGTCATTCCTGCGAGTTTGCGGTTGTCGTCGGCGATGCGTGGCAAAAACAGGGCATCGCCCACAAGTTGATGGATGTTCTGATGGATGTCGCCCGCGCTAAGGGATTAACCGTGATGGAGGGTGAGGTATTAAAACGCAATCACTCTATGCTGACGTTTGTGGAAAGTTTGGGATTTAAAGTTTCACCCCATTCTGAAGATGATTCTTTGAAAAATGTTACGCGGAGGTTGTAACCATGAAGAATGCAGGCAGGGAAAGTACACGCACCGGTCTTTCAGTGGAAGCGATTCGTCGGGCTTTTCTCGATAACCTTTTTTACGTGCAAGGACGAACACCTGAAAGTGCCTCGATCAACGACAAGTACAAGGCATTGGCCTATACGGTCCGTGACCGCATGTTGCACCATTGGGTGGACACGATACGAACCTATCAACAGGTCAACCCGCGCACGGTCTGTTATCTCTCTGCCGAATACCTGCCCGGTCCCTTCATGGGCAACAACCTTCTCAATCTCGGTATCGAAAAAGAAACCCGTGAAGCCTTAGCAGGAATCAATATCGACATAGAGTCACTCATTGCTCACGAAGAAGAACCCGGATTAGGCAATGGCGGCTTGGGACGATTGGCCGCCTGTTTCATGGATTCACTGGCCACACTGCAAATATCCGCCATCGGTTATGGTATTCGCTACGAATTCGGCATCTTCAATCAGGTGATCCGTGACGGAGGCCAGATCGAAACCACCGATAACTGGTTGCGCTTCGGAAATCCCTGGGAAGTACGACGACCCAACATCGCCTACGATGTCAAGATCGGTGGTCATACTGAACACCACACCGACGAACAGGGACATTTGCGCGTGCGCTGGTTTCCGCACGACATTTTTCACGGTATCGCCATTGACACGCCTATCTTGGGACACAAAGTTAATACGGTGAATCAGCTTCGCCTGTGGAGTGCCGAAGCCGCCGAAGCCTTCGACTTCAGTACGTTTAACCGTGGGGATTACTACGGAGCGGTCGTGCGGGAGGTACGCTCGGAAACAATCAGCAAAATACTTTATCCCAACGACGAACCGGAAATCGGCAAACGTCTGCGCTTGATGCAGCAACATTTTTTCGTCACCTGTTCGCTCCAGGACATGCTGCGCATTTACCTAAGCACGGGTATGTCATTAGAACGTTTTCACGAAAAATTCACCGTTCAGTTAAATGACACCCATCCGGCCATCGCCGTGGCAGAACTCATGCGGCTACTGGTCGACGATCATCAGATGCCGTGGTCCGTTGCTTGGAACATCACACAACAAACCTTTGCCTACACCAATCACACCCTGCTGCCGGAAGCATTGGAAAAATGGCCGATTCCGCTATTCAAAAGCATTCTGCCCCGCCATCTTGAGATCATTTATGAAATCAACGCCCGCTTTCTCGATGATGTCCGTCTGCGTTATCCGTTCGATACGGAACGACTTCAACGACTGTCGATCATCGACGAAACAGAGCCGCGCTATGTTCGCATGGCTCATCTGGCCTGCGTTGGCAGCTTCTCGATCAACGGTGTTGCCGAACTGCACAGCCGCCTGCTCAAGGAAACGGTACTGCGCGATTTTTACGATCTCTGGCCGGAAAAATTTCAGAACAAAACCAACGGGGTAACACCGCGTCGCTTCATGATGTTGAGCAATCCCGGGCTTACCACGCTTATCACAGAAAAATTAGGGTCTGGCTGGACGCGTGACTTAACGCAATTACGTGCGCTCGAACGCACCGCAGACGACCCAGAATTTCAGCAGCAGTGGCGAAAAATCAAGCGTGAATGTAAGGTGCGGTTGGCTTCCGTTATCGTTGATCTTTGCGGGGTCAGCATTGATCCCGACAGCCTCTTCGACGTTCAAGCCAAACGTATCCACGAATACAAACGCCAGCACCTCAATGTACTGCACATCATCGCCCTCTACAACCAAATCAAGCGCAACCCCGCTATAGACATCGTGCCGCGCACTTTCATCTTCGGTGGCAAAGCGGCTCCCGGCTATGCCATGGCCAAGTTGATGATCCGCCTCATTCACGCCGTCGGCGACGTTGTGAACCGCGACCCCGACGTAGCGGGCCGCCTCAAAGTAGTTTTCCTGCCCAACTTCAGCGTCAAACTGGGGCACGGGCTGTATCCAGCGGCAGATTTGTCGGAACAAATATCGACAGCGGGCAAGGAGGCTTCTGGCACGGGCAACATGAAGTTTTCAATGAACGGCGCACTGACCATCGGCACGTTAGATGGGGCCAATGTCGAAATCCGCGAGGAGGTGGGAGCTGAAAACTTCTTCCTCTTCGGCCTGACCGCCGAGGAGGTGGCTCGCACGCTGGCGGAAGGTTATCGTCCGAGTGACCTCTACAACAACACGCCTAACCTGAAGGAAGTCATCGATCTTCTTGGAAGCGGTCTTTTTTCTCATGGAAATCGCGACCTGTTTCAGCCCTTGATCGACCACTTGCTTCAGCATGACAGCTACCTGCTGCTGGCCGACTATGCCTCCTATATCGACGGCCAGTCGAAGGTGAGTGCAGCCTATCGTGATACGTCTCGCTGGACACGCATGTCCATCCTCAACGTGGCACGTATGGGCAAATTTTCATCGGATCGCACCATCGCCGAATACTGCAAGGATATATGGCGCGTTACCCCCACCCCAATT
>JAUYFZ010000291.1 GCA_030689585.1 Rhodocyclaceae bacterium
TCATCTATCGAAAATATGCGCAGTAAGTCTGGAAAATCCCGTGCGCATTGTTTTAATCCATCCAGACGTAAATCATCCATGATGAGATGCCAGTAGGTTGCATCCGGAGCCAGACGTGCAAGCTCGCGGGAGCTGAGCAAGCTGACGAGAGGGGAATGGACGCGTCCCACCAGATGGGTGTGAGCCAATCCGGTTTCTCGCAAGACGCGTAACGGAGAAGCGGCGCGGTAATCGTGTTCCAGCGTCGTTTGCGCGTAGGCAAGGATGCGTGGCAGAGCGTCATGAATGTCAGGATTCCAGCCGCCTTGATCGATGGGAGGGTTCATGGGGTGAGTGCTCTCAACCAATCGTTCGGATGATCTTCCAGCATGTAGTGCGTCTGCACCCATTCGGAGAGGACTTGACCGCGTCGAGTTAATTCATCCTGATCGTGCAAGTGTTCTCGAATGGCCGTGATCCATGCTTCTGTGGTGTTGGTGACTCGCGTCACAGGGGCTTCACGATAGGGAATGATGTCGGTGGCGATGACCGGCCAGCCGAAAAAGCCGTATTCAATCAAACGCAGGTTACTTTTGGCTTCGTTGAACAGGTTGATTTCCAAGGGAGCCAGGGCCAAATCCAGATTCAATGAGGCGAGTTTGGCCGGATAGGCCGCGTAGGGTTGTACCGGCAGATGGAATTCGGTGACGAATGATTCGCATCCTTTTGGCATCATCCCGAAGAAGACCCAGTCGACTTCATCGGCCAAGGCTTCGATCACGGGGGCGATGATGGCTAAATCGTCCTCATGTTGTAACGCGCCGGCCCAACCGACGCGAGGTTTTTTTCCGGTACGTCGGCGCGGTTGCGGGGCGGTTTCCCACAAAGCTCTTTCTAGCCGATTGGGAACGATGTGGATGTCGTCAATGGCTTCTCGATAAAGCTCTGCCAGAGGAGCGGTTGAGACGATGAGTCGCTGGCAGTTTGCCAAGGCCAGTTTCATACGCTCAACCACTTTGCCTTTAGGGAGCTTGGCATGGGCATCGTTATAGGTCGGGATGTCGGAGATGCGATCATCTAGCGAAAATACGCGAAAAATAGTGGGATTGATGCGGGCGGCCGTGAGAAGCCCTTGTAGCCGTACATCATCGACAGCGGCCTGAAAGTAGAGGGTGTCCGGGGCCATGCGGGCCAGTTCTACGGGAGTGGGCGCACGCTCACGACCTACGTGCGGTTCGCACGCCAAAGTAACTTGGGCCAGTCCTGCTTCATCGAGCATCCGCATGGGGGCGGTGACACGGTATTCCGCCTGACCGGAAGGGAGCATCGGAAGGGCCAATATGCGCAGCACATCCCGTCGGGCAGTTTCCCAACGTGGCACGAGATCGGTTTCAACGGTATAGCGGCCTGTTTGCAAAGAAAGATTGCGATTCCAGAAAGGATCGTTCGCCAAGGCGGGCAGGTGGTTGCCCAAAAAGCGTTCCAAGGATTCCACGGGTTCTGTTGCACCCACGGGGAGGTCGGCGGTTTTGCGTAATCGGGCTGCCGGTGTCCAGATGAGCGTATGACCGGCACGATGTAGCCGGACGCAGGCATCAACCAAGCAACCGGTGACGGAGTGGTAACGGGTATCGATCCCTCCAATTTCCTGCAATCGTTCGCGGGAGATCAACAAGCATTGACCTGACAGGGCGGCGACACGATGAGGAAGTGTCGCCCGTCCGATCAAGTCTCCTGGCTGATCGACGGGAGTTCCGGGAAACAGGGGGCCGACACTTCCTCCGATGCCGAGTGCAAATCCGGCATCAGTCAGAAGATCCTGTTCATCAAGGATAGCCGGACCGACGGCCGCCGCTTTCCAAGTGGATAAAGTATCGGTGAGCGTTTGTAACCATGACGGTAACCACTCAGGTCCGGTCGGAACACAGCTCTCCTCCCCCTTCAAGGGGGAGGCGGGGAGGGGGATGGGGGGAAGAATTCCGCGTAAAACCCCATCCCCACCCCAGCCCTCCCCTTGAAGGGGAGGGAGATTGACGCCGACCTGAGTAGTTACCCATGACGAATCAATGGGGTCGAGTCCGGGCGTGATTAGGCAGATAAGTGCTGAAGATGTTGAAGCGATGGCGAGGGCGAGTTCATGGGGGGTGGCGGGAATGGGTAAAACGACAGGAAATTCAACCCCCTCCCCTTCAAGGGGAGGGTCGGGGAGGGGATGGGGAACAACGTGGCGACGCGAGGCGGTGCAGGCCTGTCGCAATTCGGGAGAAGCACCGAGAAATGAAGAAGGTAACGAGAAGAGTGCTTCCTGGACATGTCCTATCGCGGTTTCTCCCAAGGTGTTCGCGATTTGCCAAGCCAGCACATAGGCTAATCCTGGCACGAAGGGTGCGCCAGCGGCTAGGGCGTGAAAGGCCGGTGCGGCAATCGCCATCACCCCGAGATAGTCCACTTCCGCCAGCAAGGGCGCGTCAAAATCCGGTTTGAAACGGGGAGAACATCCGGCGTGGATCGTATCGTCCGCATAAATCGCCTGCCATGATGGGTTTCGGTTGATGGCATCGGCCAAAGCAAACAGAGCCGTAGGGGCCAAACAAGTGCCGGGAGGAACCAACAACACCCAATCATCGCAACCGGTGCAATCTTGCAATATTTCGGCGAGTGGAGTTTCGGAGGAAGGGGGAGTGAGTAATTGCCAACCGTCATAGATTTGATCAGAAAGAGCTTTTTCGGGTGCATCCAGCAACACCGTGAAACGCGGATGAATGCGCCATTGATGGTGCATACGCCGTGCAAAATGTTCTCCGTCAATGGCTCGCAGCCTTATTTTGCTAGGCATTTGAAACCCCGATATTTCAGGAGCGCGTTCGATCAAAAGCATTAAATCTTTTGGCACGATGCCAGGATGTTCCCATCCGGTTTCTAATAACAAGGCATAGGCTTCACGCCGTTCATGGGCCAATGTTGGCCAGGCAAAAACTAATTGAGCGATAAGCGGAATGACTTTCTCCTGCTGTTGCGTGATCCATTTCGCTAAACGTGAATCGGGCGCGGAGAGGTTTTTATAGGCCCAACACGGCCCACGACCGTTGAGCTTGGCAACTTCACACAGTTTGGCTAATAGGCGCAGCGGTACGCCATAGTCAAAATCTGCATAGATGCGGCTGTAAAACACGCAAAGTTCATCCATGGCCTTGCCGGAGGCGAACAGGCGATCTGTATCGCTCTTTCCGTGTTTCCGATATCTACCGAGATTTTTGTCGACAAAATATACGGCATACCCAGCCGCAACATGAAACGCGAAAAGGTGATCGCATAGCATTTCCAATCCGTTGCAAGGTAAGTGAATGTGCTGATGAAGTGAAGCCCGTCTTACTGTAAAAGAGGGGGTGATGTAGTTATTCCAAAGAAGGGCGACATCGTCTCTGTGAATGCCTGACCCAGCACCACGAAACGGAACAGACATAGGGATGATGTCGCCTGTGTCGTCCATAAACATTTCCCAGTCTGTATAAGCCAGCAGGCATTGGAGATTATCTTCAAGTGCTGAAATTGTTTTTTCGAGAAATTCCGGTTCCCATAGGTCGTCCGCGTAAAAATAAACGTGATATTTAGCCGTTGCTTTCTGACTAAGTAAGTTGTGATTAGCTGAGACCCCAAAATTTGATTGGTTCCGCTCATATTCAATGGGTATTTTGTCCATCCAGGCGCGAACGATCGATTCCGTATCGTCTGTGGATGCGTTGTCTTGTACATAGACCTTAAATGATTTGAAAGTCTGCGCAGCAACGGAAGCTAAACATTCCCCGATAAATCGTCCGTAGTTGTAGGTTGGGATGAGGATGTCGACGAGATGGGTTGCGTGTGCCATAAGAAATTATGCCTCCAATTTAGCCAGCCAATCGCCTGCTTGTTTCGTTACCTGTGGCGGATTCATATTATTTGTCCTTTTCTGTTTGTTCGGACAACAGATTGATCTGCGTCAGTGAATGGATGTCTCGCCATCCGATGACACGAAGACCGCTTCGCAGATAACTTTCGTCACCGCCATAAATCAACCAAGGTGGTAATGCTTCGAGACCGGCAAAACGGGCGGATTTTTGTCCGGCACGTATGTAGTCTGGTGTAACCGTTTGTCCTGATTTAATTTCGATAATCTGTAGTTGATTTGCATGTTCAAACAATAGATCAGCTTCTAATCCGTTGTTGTCGCGCCAGAAATAAAGATCGGATGGTAATCCAGCATTCATGCGAATTTTCAGAAATTCACTCACGACCAGTGTTTCGAATAATGCACCACGCAACGGATGCAAGGCCAACACATTGGAATCGCGTATACCCAACAACCAGCAGGCTAACCCGACATCGATGAAATAAAGCTTTGGAGATTTGACGACACGCTTACCAAAATTACGGTGATAAGGCGGTAGCAAATAGATCAGATCGCTTGCTTCTAGGATTGACATCCATGCGCGCGCCGTGCTGTGTGTGATGCCAGCTTCCCCCGCTAAAGCAGACAGATTCAATAATTGCCCTGTACGTCCCGCACACAACCGCAAAAAACGCTGAAAGGATGATGCGTTTTGCACATTGAGCACTTGACGAACATCACGCTCTACGTAGGTGGCTACATAACTGGCAAACCAATCTGTTGGCAAATGTAACTGGCTACATAACTCTGGATAACCACCTTGCAGCATCAGGTGGTCGACTGATCGCGTGTCTCGTATGAGAGCAGGCAATTCAGCCAGCGACAAAGGCAATAATCGCGTCATTCCAACTCGCCCTGCCAAGGATTGTGTAACACCGGATAGCAGGCCAAACTGTTGCGAACCCGTCAAAACGAAACGACCGACGGAACGATCGGCATCCACCATGCCTTGCAGATGTGAGAAAAGATCGGGCCAACGTTGTGCCTCATCAAAAATGGCACCGTGTGGATAGCGATTCAGAAAACCACGCGGATCTTCTTGCGCAAAGGCGCGCTCTGTGGGGTCTTCTAGGCTAACGTAAGGTTTATTGGGAAAGACAGCGCGGGAAAGCGTGGTTTTCCCAGATTGCCGTGGCCCGGTGATTGCTACAACGGGAAATGCACTCGCAAAGCGCAATAGTGTGGGAGTTAAGTGTCGTTCAAACATACTTTATTATACATATTCGCGATTGCTCCGTGGGTTTGTATAAATGTAACTACTCATGTCGGCGTCAATCTCCCTCCCCTTCAAGGGGAGGGCTGGGGTGGGGATGGGGTTAGATTCCATGGATACCAACCCCATCCCCCTCCCAGCCTCCCCCTTGAAGGGGGAGGAGAGCTGTGTTCCGACCGGACCTGAGTAGTTACGTATAAATCATCTTCGCGAGCGGGCGCGATTTCTGTGGGTGCCATAAGAAATTATGCCTCCAATTTAGCCAGCCAATCGCCTGCTTGTCGAATTGCCACGCGCCCGCGAGTTTCGTTTTGACGCAAATTAGCGACTAATTGAATGGCTTGAGTGGTTGGAAATGCTTCAGCAAAGCGAGTGAGCGCACGATGCAAGTGGTTGTCGGCGTATTTGCATTCAATCAGTTGCACTAATTCATCATCTTCACTGATTGCAAAATCTACTTCTGCCCCGTCTTTAGTGCGCAGATAATGCAGATGGGTATTACAACCTTTTGAATCACGACGAAAATGCACATGTTTAAGCAGCATGGTTGCGGTAGCATTTTCAAATTTAATTCCCTCATCGCCCTGCACCATGCCTGTATCGTAAAAATAGACTTTAGATGCTTGCAAGGTCGCTCTGGCGATATTGCGATGCCATGGTTGAACGGTAAAGACGATGAATAGTGCCTGTAAGATATCGAGATAACGTTTAAGTGTGCTAGGTGCAATAGCAAGATCGCGTGCAATGGAGGCCAAGGATAAAGGTGAACCCACGCGACTACGCAATATATCGAGAAATAGGCGCATCGCATTGACTTCATGCAAACGTGAAAACTCCAATATGTCTTCACGGATAAGATCGCTCGCATATTGAGCGCGCCAGCGGTTGGCTTCTTCATCGGTGGAGGCAAGGCAAGGTTCTGGGAAACCGCCGCGTTGCATCAAATGACGCAGTGCGGCTTCTGGCGTGGTGTCGGGGTGAGTTGCGCACCATTCGTGCACGGAAATAGGATGCAAATGCCAAGAAAAATATCGTCCAGCCAAGGATTCACCGCTTTGACGAAAAGTGTCCATGCGTGCGCTTCCTGTCACCAGTAATGCTTGATGGGGAGCGCGTCCATCCACTATTCCTTTGAGCCAAGTTTTCCACTCGGACATTTTGTGTATTTCGTCCATAACGAGTAGACGCGTTTGACGATCCCAACTTCTTCTTAGCAGAACTGTTCTGTCTTCAGGAATATCCCAGTTCAAATACTGCGCAGGTACTTTAATCGCCATCAGTTGTTGCGCCAGCGTGGTTTTCCCCACCTGTCGCGGCCCGGTCAAGATGACCAGTTTGCGATCAAGATCGGCAACGATGCGATCAGATAAAGTACGTTTCATGCGACTATATTACCGCATATCGCAAGAAAGTCGCGACTTTTATGCGATTTGTGGATGATTAGACGGCATAAGCAGTGCGATGAAAACGCAATCAATAAATCTGGGTAACTACTCAGGTCCGGTCGGAACACAGCTCTCCTCCCCCTTCAAGGGGGAGGCAGGGAGGGGGATGGTGGGAAGAATTCCGCGCAAAACCCCATCCCCACCCCAGCCCTCCCCTTGAAGGGGAGGGAGATTGACGCCGACCTGAGTAGTTACAAATCGGGATTGATCTGCATGTGAAAGAATGGTTGTGGACAAACCGGGGGATGGCAGAGGAGGTTGAACGGCGACCGTTGAATTATTTTCTTTTCCGTAATTTACGGTTTATGGAATAATGTAGCGTAATTAGAAGGTAACTACTCAGGTCCGGTCGGAACACAGCTCTCCTCCCCCTTCAAGGGGGAGGCAGGGAGGGGGATGGTGGGAAGAA
>JAUYFZ010000295.1 GCA_030689585.1 Rhodocyclaceae bacterium
TTCTTCCAGAATGTCCCACACCACCGGCGTGTCTAGTTCGACATCTTTTTTAGCCGCCGTGATGGTGCTGGCGACACCCAGTTTTTCGAGACGCTCGAAAATGTAAGGCTTGAACAATTCCAAGGCCATCTTCTTGGGTAAACCGCACTGATGCAGCTTGAGTTGTGGACCGACCACGATCACCGAACGCCCCGAATAGTCGACCCGCTTACCGAGCAGGTTCTGACGGAATCGTCCACCCTTGCCCTTGATCATGTCCGCCAATGATTTGAGCTGACGTTTGTTAGCCCCTGTCATGGCCTTGCCACGACGGCCGTTATCGAGCAACGAATCCACCGCTTCCTGAAGCATTCGCTTTTCGTTGCGGACGATGATGTCCGGTGCTTTCAGCTCAAGTAACCGTCTGAGACGATTATTACGGTTAATGACGCGACGATAAAGATCGTTCAAGTCCGACGTGGCAAAACGCCCCCCGTCCAACGGAACCAGCGGACGCAGATCCGGCGGTAGCACCGGCAGGACTTCTAAGACCATCCACTCCGGTTTGATGCCCGACTTGTGGAAGCCTTCCAACAACTTCAATCGCTTGGCGAATTTCTTGATCTTGATTTCAGACGTCGCCGTGGACAGCCCATCGCGCAGGATCGCAATCTCACGATCAATGTCGAGGGAATGCAGCAGATTGCGGATACCTTCCGCCCCCATCAGGGCCGTGAACTCGTCCCCATGTTCTTCAACCTTGGCCAGGTAATCATCCTCGGACAACAGTTGACCTCGCTCCAACGGGGTCATACCCGGCTCCACCACCACGAAGGCTTCAAAGTAGAGAATGCGTTCGATGTCGCGCAAGGTCATGTCGAGCACCATCCCCAACCGGCTCGGCAAGGACTTCAGGAACCAGATGTGCGCGACCGGACTGGCCAGTTCGATATGCCCCATGCGGTCGCGTCGCACCTTGGTCTGCGTCACTTCCACCCCGCACTTCTCGCAGATAACTCCCCTGTGCTTGAGTCGTTTGTACTTACCGCACAAACACTCATAATCCTTGATCGGCCCGAATATCTTCGCGCAGAAAAGACCATCGCGCTCCGGTTTGAAGGTGCGATAGTTGATCGTTTCGGGTTTTTTGACTTCCCCGAAAGACCAGGAACGGATTTTTTCAGGGGAAGCTAATCCGATCGTAATCGCATCGAATTCTTCTTCCTTCGTCACCTGTTTGAAAAGGTCGAGCAGTGCTTTCATCGTTCTTTACTCCTTGAATCTTTTAAAAACGCTCTAAGTCGATGTCAATGGCCAGCGAACGAATTTCCTTCACCAGCACATTGAAGGATTCCGGCATACCGGCATCAATTTTGTGTTCGCCCTTCACGATGTTTTCATACACCTTGGTACGACCCGTCACATCGTCTGACTTCACCGTCAATATTTCTTGCAGGGTATAGGCAGCCCCATACGCTTCCAGTGCCCAAACTTCCATTTCACCGAAACGCTGTCCACCGAACTGCGCCTTACCCCCCAAAGGCTGCTGCGTAACCAAGCTGTAAGGGCCTGTGGAACGCGCATGCATCTTGTCATCCACGAGGTGATGGAGTTTCAGCACATGCATATAACCGATGGTCACCGGACGCTCAAAAGCTTCTCCCGTCCGTCCATCGCAAAGGCGGGCCTGCGTTTTCGCGATAGTCAGTCCCAACCCTGCAATTTCATCATCGGGATAAGCCAGATCGAGCATCGTCTTGATTTCTTCTTCTTTTGCCCCATCAAAAACAGGAGTGGCAAAAGGCACGCCGTTCGTCAAGTTGGTCGCCAACTCCCTGATTTCAGGTTCTGTCAGATCGCCAATGTCTTCACCGTGACCGGACGCTTTATAGATTTTGCCCAGATATTTGCGAACCTCGGCCACCGAAGCCTGACGTTTCACCATCTCACCGATCTTGACACCCAATCCCTTGGCAGCCCACCCCAAGTGCACTTCCAATATCTGACCAATGTTCATCCGTGAAGGCACGCCCAACGGGTTCAACACGACATCCATCGGCGTGCCATCGGCCATGTGGGGCATATCTTCGATCGGCACGATCTTGGAAACGACCCCCTTGTTTCCGTGCCGTCCCGCCATCTTGTCCCCCGGTTGCAAGCGTCGCTTGACCGCCATGTAGACCTTGACCATCTTCTGAACACCCGGGGCCAGCTCGTCGCCTTGCGTCAGTTTCTTTTTCTTGGCTTCAAAAGCCGCATCAAAATCGCGACGTGTCTGATCCAAGCTCTCACGCAAGCTCTCCATTTGTTGCTGGGCGACTTCCTCTTCAAGAGAAATGTCGAACCAATGATAGTGTTCAACGGATTCCAAATAAGCGCGGGTGATCTTGGTGCCCTTGACCAGTTTCTTCGGCCCCTTGATCGCCGTCTTGCTCAACAGCAATTTCTCAATCCGGGCAAAGGTGTCGCGCTCGACGATACGCATCTGATCGGCCAAATCTTGCTTGTAGCCCTTCAATTGCGATTCGATGATCGATTGCGCCCGACGATCCCGCTCAATCCCTTCGCGGGTAAAGACATGCACATCGATCACCGTGCCGGACATGCCCGCCGGCACACGCAGGCTGGTATCTTTCACATCCGAGGCTTTTTCACCAAAAATGGCGCGCAGAAGCTTCTCTTCCGGCGTGAGTTGAGTCTCTCCCTTGGGCGTGACCTTACCGACCAGCACATCGCCTGACACGACCTCGGCACCGATGGAAATAATGCCGGATTCATCCAGCCTCCCCAGTTGCGATTCGCCTAGCGTCGCAATATCGCAAGTGATTTCCTCGGCCCCCAGTTTGGTATCGCGTGCCACACAGGTCAGTTCTTCGATATGGATCGACGTAAAACGATCCTCGGCCACGACACGTTCCGAAATGAGAATGGAATCCTCAAAGTTATAACCGTTCCAGGGCATGAAGGCGACCAGCATGTTCTGACCCAACGCCAGTTCGCCCAGATCGGTAGACGCTCCGTCGGCCACCACATCCCCCTTGGCAATGACATCGCCCACTTTAACCAACGGTCGCTGGTTGATATTGGTGTTCTGGTTCGAGCGGGTGTACTTGGTCAGGTTATAGATGTCGACCCCCACCTCGCCCATCACGGTTTCAGCATCATGAACACGTACGACGATCCGGTTGGCATCAATGTAATCGACGATACCGCCGCGTAGTGACTGCACCGCCGTGCCGGAGTCCACCGCCACGGTGCGTTCAATCCCCGTGCCCACCAAAGCCTTTTCAGGACGCAGGCAGGGAACCGCCTGACGCTGCATGTTGGCTCCCATCAAAGCGCGGTTGGCATCGTCGTGCTCTAGGAATGGAATCAGGGAAGCGGCCACAGAGACAATCTGCCCCGGGGCCACGTCCATATATTGCACATCGGCCGGTTCCTTCAGTTCAAATTCACTTTTGAAACGACAGGACACCAATTCATCGACGAGTTTGCCTTTTTTATCGAGTCGGGCATTGGCCTGCGCAATAACATATTTGCCTTCTTCGATCGCCGAGAGATATTCAATTTCTTCCGTCACCTGGCTGTTCTTCACTAGGCGATAAGGGGTTTCCATGAATCCGTAGGAGTTCGTGCGTGCATACAAGGCCAAGGAGTTGATCAGGCCGATGTTCGGGCCTTCCGGTGTCTCGATAGGACAAACCCGCCCGTAGTGCGTCGGGTGCACGTCGCGCACTTCAAAACCGGCCCGTTCGCGGGTCAACCCCCCGGGGCCAAGGGCGGAAATGCGGCGTTTGTGCGTAATCTCGGATAACGGATTCGTCTGATCCATAAACTGGGACAGTTGACTGGAACCGAAAAACTCCTTGATCGCGGCCGAAATCGGTTTGGCGTTAATCAGATCGTGCGGCATCAGGTTGTCGGATTCTGCCTGGCCCAAACGCTCTTTCACCGCACGCTCGACACGGACTAATCCCGTGCGGAACTGGTTTTCTGACAACTCACCCACAGAACGCACACGACGGTTTCCTAAGTGATCGATGTCATCCACTTCCCCTCGACCGTTTCTCAACTCGGCCAAGATGCGCACCACATCCATGATGTCCTGATTCGAGAGCACCATGTCACCCGTCAGTTCGGGACGACCCACACGACGGTTAAATTTCATCCGGCCAACCGCCGACAGATCGTAACGATCTTCGGAGTAAAACAAGCTGCCGAAAAGAGCTTCGACTGCATCTTCGGTAGGCGGCTCACCCGGTCGCATCATGCGATAAATCGCCACTCGCGCAGCCCACTGATCGACTGTCTCGTCCGCACGTAAGGTTGAAGAAATGTAAGCCCCGCGATCCAGATCGTTAACATAGAGCGTTTGCAGTATCTGAATGCCTTCTTCGGACAACCGAGCCAACAAGCTATCGGTCATTTCATCATTGGCGCTGGCCAGTAGTTCCCCTGTTTCAGGGGAAACAATATTCTTGGCGACCACCCGCCCGATCATGAATTCATCTGGCACGAGAATCTTCTTCATGCCGGCTTCAGACAATTCACGAATATGCTTGGCGGTGATGCGCTTGTCCTTCGGCACAATGACCTTGCCTGTCTTGTCGATGAAATCAAACTTGGCCACTTCACCGCGCAGTCTCTCCGGAACCAGCTCAAGCTGAATCCCTTTTTTCGAGAGATGGAAATTGTCGAATTCAAAGAAGGTTTCCAGTATCTGCTCTGGCACCATGCCAATGGCTTTCAGCAGAATGGTCACGGGCAACTTGCGTCGCCGGTCGATACGGAAAAAGAGGAAATCCTTCGGATCAAATTCAAAATCGATCCAAGAACCACGATAAGGAATAATTCGTGCCGAAAACAACAGCTTACCGGAGCTATGCGTTTTACCTTTGTCGTGTTCAAAAAACACGCCGGGCGAACGGTGCAACTGCGAAACGACGACACGTTCCGTGCCATTGATGACAAAAGAACCGGTGGTCGTCATGAGCGGAATTTCGCCCATGTAGACTTCCTGCTCTTTCACTTCCTTGATCTTTTCACCGTTGGACTCGCGATCCATAATCACCAGACGCACACGAGCGCGAATCGGAGACGCATAGGTCAGCCCACGTTGCTGGCATTCCTTGACATCAAAAGCGGATTCGCCCAACCGATAATCGACATACTCGATGCGTGCATTTCCCGAATGCGAGGCAATCGGAAAAATCGACGTGAATGCTGCCTGCAACCCCTGATTGCGTCGGTGCGACGGCGGCATGTCTGCTTGCAGAAACTGGGCGTACGACTCCAGTTGCGTTGTCAGCAAAAAGGGAATGCGCAACACATCCGCACGCTTGGCAAAGCTCTTGCGGATACGTTTTTTTTCTGTGTAGGAATAGGCCATGTTCGCTCCAGCGGCAGTTATCAGTTTTTAGTTCTTAATCGCCAACACGGATGGCCACTAAGAACTAAAAACTCCCAAAAAACTCCAATAGAAAACGCTGGCGATGAAATCTCCATCGCCAGCCAGAATCATCCAACCGTTACTTGATTTCGACTTTGGCACCCGCATCCTCAAGCAGCTTCTTGAGAGCTTCGGCATCGGCCTTCGGAATCCCTTCCTTGACAGCTTTAGGTGCCCCATCGACCAAGTCTTTCGCTTCCTTGAGACCCAGACCCGTGGCGGCACGGACGATCTTGATCGCCTCAACCTTCTTCTCACCGGCCGCCAACAGCATGACGGTGAATTCGGTTTGCTCTTCAACAACGGCAGCAGCAGCCGTCGGAGCAGCCGCGGCCACGGTGGCAGCAGCGGCAGAAACGCCAAACTTGTCTTCCATTTCCTTGATAAGCTCGGATAGATCGAGCACCGTCATGCCAGCGATGGCATCGAGGATTTCAGCTTTACTAATTGCCATGATTTAAAACTCCTGAATGAATAAAAGGTTTTGTTTCGTTTGCGAGATTACGCAGCCTGTTTCTGATCGCGCACAGCCGCCAGCCCACGGACAAACTTCGTCGGGACTTCGTTCAATGTGCGGACGAACTGGGCAATCGGTGCTTGCATCGTACCTAACAGCTTCGACAGCAATTCTTCGCGGCTCGGCATCGTCGCCAATGCCTTGACACCGTTTACGTCCATGACGTAATTGGGCATGGCACCGCCTTTGATGATGAGCTTGTCGTTGCTCTTGGCGAACTCATGGAGCACACGGGCCGCCGCTACGGGATCTTTGGAGATACCGTAAATCAGCGGGCCAATCATCTGCCCCTGAAGCCCCTCGAACGGCGTGCCAGACACAGCACGACGAACCAGAGTGTTCTTCAGCACACGCAGGTACACGCCTTCCTTACGCGCATTCGCACGCAACGATGTCATGTGACCCACCCCCAGACCACGGTACTCGGCGACGATAATCGACTGGGCATCCGCAATTTTCATGGATACCGCAGCAACCACCGCCTTTTTCTCTTCGAGATTGAGACCCAAGGTCGACTCCTAATTAAAACGTTCCTGACTTACACCAGGAACAAACGCGGCGACCTTCATTCAGGATTTCCTCCTGTTTTCGGGATGCGCCATCTACGTAGGCCACTTCAACGACTCTGATTAAATCCTTCCGGACACCTACGGTCTTTGACAACCCGCCGTTGCAACTACCTCGTCACAACGACGGCCCAAAGTTATTGTGCGGCCAAACTGGCTTGATCCACACGAACCCCCGCCCCCATGGTGGAAGACAGCGCGATCTTTTTCAGATACTGCCCCTTGGCTGCGGCGGGTCTTCCCTTGTTCAAGGCTTCAATCAACGCCATCAAATTCTGCTGAAGTGCCTCCACGGCAAAGGAAGCGCGTCCAATGGTTCCGTGGATGATGCCCCCCTTGTCCGTGCGATATTGAATTTGTCCTGCCTTGGCATTTTTCACTGCGGTGGTCACGTCCATCGTCACCGTCCCCACCTTCGGGTTCGGCATGAGACCTCGTGGACCCAATATTTGCCCCAACGCACCGACCACTTTCATGGCATCCGGCGTGGCAATACACATATCGAAATCAATCGTCCCTGACTTGACGGCTGCGGCCAGATCATCGAATCCGACCACGTCCGCTCCGGCGGCCTTGGCTTCTTCCGCCTTGGCTCCTTGAGCAAACACAGCCACTCGCACTTTCTTTCCAGTACCGGCGGGCAACACCACCGAACCCCGGACGAGCTGATCCGACTTCTTGGCATCAATCCCCAGATTCACGGCAATGTCGATCGATTCATCAAACTTGGCGGTGGCATTGGCCTTGACCAACGCCAAGGCATCGAGCAGAGAATATTGCTTGTTATGGTCTACCTTGGCACTCACCGCCATGGAACGTTTTGAATGGTTCGCCATGTTATAGACCCTCCACCGTAATACCGATACTGCGAGCACTACCGGCAATCGTGCGCACCGCTGCATCCATATCAGCCGCCGTGAGATCCGGCATCTTGGCACGGGCAATGTCTTCCGCCTGTGCACGCGTAATCTTGCCGACCTTGTCGGTATGAGGTTTGGGTGAACCCTTTTGAATCCCTG
>JAUYFZ010000011.1 GCA_030689585.1 Rhodocyclaceae bacterium
TGTCTTTAAAAGAACGCATACCCGGGTCTTTTAGTGCCTCACTGTCGGGTAATGCGGCATGAAGCTTCACCGAATTAAGTAACTCTTCGACATAGTGACTTAGTAATGCCGTAACCTGTTTTTGAACACTGTTAAAGCGAGAGACGTTCACCAGCATCGATGAATGGTCTTGGCCGCGGCCACGATGAATCCGTACCGCTCTTGCCAGGACAAATCGGCGAACAGCCTCCATAAGACTCTGTGGAAGGGCATTTACCTGGTGAATGATTTTGTGTTTTTCAGGGAATGCAGAAAGATGATCAGACACCGAAATGACGAAATTCGTAAGATCGCCATCATCACCAAATATTCTTGATGCACTAACGTAGTTTTCCGGCGCTTCCAGCGAAACAATAAAATGTTTCGGAAACAGATCGTCCTCGATCATGTCGTGCTCGGAGTCCGGGTCTATGAATATATTTGCGAAAGGGGTTGCCGTGTAGCCAACATAACTGGTCTGCTCAAACAGGGCGAGAAGCTGCCTTATCAAACTGTTGATGCGTGTTGGGTCGTTTTCGCCAGTTGCCGTATTGATTGACGCATTATCAGCCTCGTCATCGACCAGCAGCATGGGCGTAGCAAGAATTTTCCCGCCTTTTGTTTCGTTAAGACTGGTTAGCCATTCAATCAAATTATTCAAAACTGAGGTTTGTTTTTTAATTACGAGGACGATGGGGACATTCACAGAACCTAGCATGAAGTTGCTTGCCCTCTTGGAGCTTTTTCGGAAATCATGTTCTCTGGAGGTAAGACTGTATGGAGTCCTCGCCTTGTCTGAAATCCGACCAACCCCAGTTTTCGCTTCCTTAAATGGCAGATTTTTATCCAGCTTGTCTGTATCGACACCAATAAACGCTTCCTCCAGACGCTGTTGTGTCTGGCTCCGAAGATTGTTGTGCATACCGGCAAGCAGAATAATGATCTTATAACCATAATCTGCGCCCTTGCTGATTACACCACTGTAGTTTGCCGTCTTGCCGGATTGAACATGACCCACTACCAATCCACGGCGCTTCCACTCGCCCTCTTTCTGAGGGTTCTCCAGGAGCCCCACAATTTTGTCTGTATCTCGACCGACCGTCCCCACTACCTCCTTCGAAAAACCGACCTGCAGAAGATGCTGACGATAACGATTCCAGTAGAACAGCTCCTCATTAGCGCGACGCCCCGTTATCCATTCTTCAAACGGTAATTTGACGACTGCTGCATCCGGCATCGAGAGGTCTAGCTTCGATTCTAGCGATTTGGAGATCTGTTCTATGAATTGCTCTTTGTCTTCAATCTGAGGAGCGTCTGTGCCAAGCATTTCAAGCATCTGCCGAACAACTGGGCGGATTTTTTCTGGGGGTACTGAAGACATTCCGTTCAAAACAGCTTTGACCTGGTTTTCGAACTCCTGTGGATTCAATTGCCTTCCCCTTTGCTGCCGTAGCGATCAAGGTACTCGACAATGAACTTTGGATTGGATGAAAATGGCTCGATGGAGCGCATCATTTCTGCCACATACTCAGGATTCGCACCAACATCATCTCCAAACAGGAGGCCGGCTAATTTGTCCAGATCGTTCGTGGTTTCATTCTTGCAATCAGTTTCCTTGGGTCTTGAAGCCATATCGTTGAACAACATCGCAAATGGGAGCGATTTCCAGACAACAGCCAAAATACCATCAAATCTCGTTCTCATCGCAGACGGAAGGTCTGCTCGAAACTCTTCAAAGAGCTTGTGCTTGCGGTTCGGTTCGTAACTCACACGATCATTATGGTGAAGGCGTTGCCAGATAGATTCCCCAGGCATACTGATAGCGGCATTACCACGATGCTTATATGGTCGCTTGGCAGAATCACGGATGCGGTCCAATATTGATCGGAGACGTTTCTTGACTGCTTCTGGCGGGCGGGCTCGCGATTTTCTGACATCGATGGTCCAGAGGTGATCCAGGGTGTTTGGTATATCTACCTGAACTCTAGCCAGCTTTGTCATCTCATCTTGCCGTGCCATGCGAAACCATGTTCCATGGATAATTAGCCGACGATTACGGTAGATATAGAACCCCTGCCCGCGAAGATAGCCTTCATTTCCCCCAAGGCGCTCATATTCTTCCGCGCTAACTCTGCTGTGGTGAGGAAGAATGTAGGGCCTGAAGGTTACAGTATCATTCTCAATATCCAGCGGCTCCTCCCCAAGATGCATCGTTGCAGGATGCTTGGCGTTGAATGGGTCAAACGCCTCGATTGGATTGTTGTTGACCGCAATCACTATTCTTGGATGCTTAGGTTCGCCGGAGATAAATCTATGAAAAACGAGAGACACATGCTCGCATATTGAAGCGACCCGTTCGTTCATGACCTGATGCACTCTGCCTGCGTCATTTCCAAGATCAAGACGATCCAGGCATTGCCAAAGCACCATCGTCCCTTTTGCTCCGAGCATGGACAATCCAGGAAGGGCGTCGAGTTCCGCAGAGTCAGGGGTTTTTAACACCCATTTATCCTTTGCTCTCACCAAATCAAGATCCCATTGCCTTGCCGACAATACTTTATCTGACATAGAAGCGACGGTAACTTTCCTGCACTGAGAAAATGATGCAGTTTTTAGTCCCAATCCGAACCGTCCGAGATCGTCGGATTTTCTTAAGGCAAGAGGATCTCTCCCCCCAGGCCGCATCGCTTCGACTAGCTCTGATTCTGACATTCCGTGACCGTTGTCAAAAATAGCTAACCATGGCGAAGTCTCGCCTTCCCAACCAAAGCGGATATCTATTCGTGTTGCTGAAGCAGAAATTGAGTTATCAATTACATCCGCTACTGCGGATTCCAGTGAGTAACCAATATCCCTGAGCGCTTCGACCATACTCGAAGCTTTAGGCTCGACAATATCCCAACCGTCTTCAAGAGGCTGCGAAAGTGAAGTGGTATTGAATTGCATCTCAGATAAACCATCCTGCCCTGAATTTTGCATTAAAAATTGATCCGTCCCAGAATATGCAATTGTATTGATCTACAAAACTTTTTATTCTGTAACTAAGTTCCATGACACACTGGTGTTCTTGCAGGTGCCTTTTGCTGGTTTCTTGTGGTCAATCAGCTAGATTGGAACTCGAAATCATCACTGACTTTACTACAAGTAGTTTTTTGAAGTTACCCGCACGCTTAGCCAGACGCCTACGTCCGGACATATTTCTAATATATTGACGCTCATGATCCCATCATAATCCATTGTTGCGCAATAAGATTGAGCCTTTTCCATCCATGTATTATCGCCAATAGCTTCCTGACGGGACAGGCACACCGCAGCAACCCACGAATGAGCGGCTATGGCACATAAGTGCCCATTTGGTCAGTTCTCCCAAAGTGGGCATAGGCGGAATTGCCAGCGCGCTTCCACGACCGGCAGATTTGGCCGAAAAGCGGAAGTTTGGATGTGGCTTACCGACAGACCGTACCGGTAGGGTATGGAAGTTCATGTTTTCCGATAGCCGCTATTGAAATTGAGCCATCAACCTTGCTGCGGTAGGCATCGAGAATAGCGAGTTCTTGGCACGTTTCAATCACGGAATCCAGGTGTCCTCAAAAAACCGCCCCATTTGCTTTCCATCTGAAATTTTATTAGACTAGTCACCTGACTGGTCATAGATAGGGGTGTGCCATGAATACTTGGCCTGTACAAGATGCAAAAGCCCGTTTCAGCGAGCTACTCGACGCCTGCGTCAGCGAGGGGCCGCAAGTGGTCACTCGGCGCGGCGCGGAAACCGCCGTTCTCGTGCCCATCGCCGAATGGAAGCGATTGAGCAACGCTGCGCGCCCCTCTCTCAAGTCGTTGCTGTTGTCCGATTTCGGTCGCGCGGACTTTGAACTGCCTCAGCGCGGCTCGGCTCGCCGCCGGCCTGCGGCGACGCTGTAGGCTCGCCGTGTATCTTCTCGATACCAACATCGTTTCGGAGTTGCGTAAGGTACGCCCACACGGGGCGGTGGTCTCGTGGCTCGAAGGCGTCGCCGATGCCGATCTCCACCTCTGCGCCGTGACGCTCGGCGAGATACAGGCCGGCATCGAGATCACGCGCGAGCAGGACGTCGTTAAAGCACTGGCGATAGAGGCATGGGTCGATCAGGTTGCCGCTACCTACAATGTGCTGCCCATGGATGCCGCGACCTTTCGACTATGGGCAAAACTGATGCACCGGCAATCGAACACGGTTTATGAGGATGCCATGATTGCAGCTTGTGCAATCATTCATAAGCTCACTGTCGTCACCAGAAATGTCCGGGATTTCGAGCGTTTTGATGCGCCATTGTTCAATCCGTTCGGGGATTAAATCCCCTGCCGACAGTGAGGAACACGAAGGCGCCGCCATTGGCGCCTTCCTGTCGCTGTTGGAAAGCGACATCAAATCAGGCAAGCATCTCACCTCTTTGCCGGATGATCTGGCGCAGGCCATGCTGGCATATCATCATGCCGTCGCTCTCGATGAGGAGATCATCGGTGAAGTTGACCTAATAATGCCGAACCACGGTTGGTCTCCGCTCTTTCGCGATTGTTTGGTCTGGTAACTACAATTCTGAATTGCCACAGTAAATTATGTCAAAACCAAAAACTATAGGTATGGTTTCCCTCGGCTGCCCCAAGGCGCTGGTGGATTCGGAGCAGATTCTCACCCGCTTGCGGGCCGAGGGTTACGTTATTTCACCCAGTTATGAAGGAGCCGATTTGGTGGTGGTCAACACCTGCGGCTTTATCGACGCCGCCGTGG
Source organism: Rhodocyclaceae bacterium (assembly GCA_030689585.1). Lineage (GTDB taxonomy): Bacteria > Pseudomonadota > Gammaproteobacteria > Burkholderiales > Rhodocyclaceae > Nitricoxidivorans. The sequence continues at coordinate 4,787 of JAUYFZ010000011.1, forward strand.
CCGAGTCGCTCGATGCCATTGGCGAGGCGCTCAAGGAGAACGGCAAGGTGATCGTCACCGGCTGCCTCGGCGCCAAGTCCGACGTAGTGCTGGAAGCGCATCCGCAGGTGCTGGCGGTGACCGGCCCGCACGCCGCGGCCGAGGTGATGGCGGCGGTGCATCAGTATCTGCCGCAGCCGCATGATCCGTTCGAGAGCCTGGTCCCGCCCCAAGGCGTCAAGCTCACGCCGAATCATTACGCCTACCTGAAGATTTCCGAGGGCTGTAACCATCGCTGCACGTTCTGCATTATCCCATCGTTGCGTGGCGATCTGGTCAGCCGGCCCGTCGGCGAGGTGATGCAGGAAGCGGAAAACCTGGTGAAGGCTGGCGTCAAGGAACTGCTGGTGATCTCCCAGGATACCAGTGCCTATGGTGTCGATGTCAAATACCGCAGCGGCTTCTGGGGCGGTCGCCCGCTGCGCACCCGGATGACCGAGCTGGCGAGCGCCCTGGGCGAGCTGGGCGTATGGGTGCGGCTGCATTACGTCTACCCCTATCCCCATGTGGACGAAGTGATTCCGCTGATGGCGCAGGGCAAGATACTGCCTTACCTCGACGTGCCGTTCCAGCACGCCAGTCCGCGCATCCTCAAGGCGATGAAGCGGCCCGGCGACATCGAGGGTACGCTGGCGCGCGTCCGCGCCTGGCGCGAGGTGTGCCCGGAAATCACGATCCGCAGCACCTTTATCGCCGGCTTTCCCGGCGAGACCGAGGCCGATTTCGAACTGCTGCTGGATTTCCTGCGCGAGGCGGAACTCGACCGCGTCGGCTGCTTCGCCTACTCCCCGGTGGAAGGGGCGACTGCCAATGCGCTGCCCGGCGCGGTGCCGGAAGAGGTGAAGCAGGAGCGCGTGGCGCGGCTGATGGAATTGCAGGAAGAAATCAGCGCGGCCAAGCTGGAGCGCAAGATCGGCCAGACTTTCACCGTGCTGGTGGACGAAGTGGACGAGGACGGCGCAGTCGCCCGCAGTGTGGCGGATGCGCCCGAGATCGACGGCCTGGTCTATATCGAAGAGGCGGGCAATCTGAAGCCCGGCGATTTCGTCGAAGTGGAAATCACCGATGCCGATGCCCACGATCTGTGGGGGCGGCGCGCCAGTTGAGCATGGACTGGAAAATCCTGTTTCTTATGCTGGCTGCGCTGGGATCGATGCCGGTCTCGTTGCTCGCGGCGCCCACCACCTTCGAGCCGGTGATCGGCAGCGCCTTGCTGTGCAACGACCAGATTGATCCTGTTTACTTCAAGGATTACCTGACCCGTTTCTACAAGAACCCTTACAAGACCGAAGGCGAAGCCTACTGGTTCAAGCCGGATCCGGCACAGAAGCTCTATGATCTGGAGCTGACAGACATTTACGTCAGCACGGAGAGTAGTCGTTACGCCTTTCTGGGCGTGATCTTCAAGGAAAAACTCGACGTGGCCAGGAAGAAGATGCTGGAGATAAGGGGGGTCAGCTATCTGCCGTTTTCGGGCGATGCCGTGCTACGGTCGGCACAGGGCAGTTTCCTGATCGAGTACGACAATACCAAAACCAAGCTGTATTGCGTGAAACATAGGATTTAGTGAGGGTGGGCACGTCTTTGTGCCCACGCGGAAATCTCCCTCTCCCCAACCCTCTCCCGCAAGCGGGCGAGGGGGCAATGGTAAAAGGCGCTTGTTT
>JAUYFZ010000018.1 GCA_030689585.1 Rhodocyclaceae bacterium
ACAAGCCCTACTGGGAAGTCTTTCCGCGTGGGTCCGGTCCGTTGTCCGGATGCAAGAATGCAATCATGGGTCTCTGTAACAACACAGAAGAAGAGGTGAGCGTCGGAGAGAGACAATTCTTTTCCACCAGTTATGCAGTGCGCGATGACCAGGGCAAGCTGCTTTATTCCCTGCACATCCTCAAGAATATTAGCGAACAACTGCAGGCCGAGACGGCACTACGCGAGAGTAAAGACCAACTTTCTGCCATCCTTAACAACGCACCGACCGTGGTGTATCTCAAAGACTTGGAAGGACGTTATCTTTTCGTCAACCACCTGTTTGAGCAACTCTTTCATGTCACCGATAAGGCACTTCGCGGCAAACGGGATCACGACATCTTTCCCGCAGGCTTGGCCGATGCTTTCCACGAAAACGATCTCAAGGTATTGGCCGCCGGTCAGTCCATTGAATTCGAGGAAATAGCCCCGCAGGATGACGGTCATCACACCTATATTTCACTCAAATTTCCCTTGTGTTACCTGTCAGGAGAGGCTTATGCGACCTGCGGTATCTCCACCGACATCACCGAACGTAAGAAGGCAGAGGCCCATCTTGTTCGCCTTAATCGCATGTATCGCACCATCAGCCACTGCAATCAAACCTTGGTGCGCGCCAATGACGAACTGGAGCTTTGTCGTGCGATGTGTCAATGTTTGATGGAGTACGGCGGCTATCACGGGGTCTGCGTGATGTATGCCACGACGAGTGCGGCACAAGCCATTCCAATGGGTTGGGCCGGTTTCAGCGACGAGGAAGCTCGGTTTCTCGTCGAGGTGGCCCACCGCAAGGCGGAAGAAATCGACTCGGAATACGGAGTAACGAATCAACCTGTCGTAAAACACGATCTCTCACAAGAGGATCCTGTTTTTGCGGAAGTCGGTACGCGCTTGGGCCTAGCCTCGGTGGCGGTGCTGCCCCTCAAGATGAAGAACATCCTTCTCGGCGTGCTCTGGATAGGCAGCGAAACGGTCGCTGAATTTGACGAGGAGACCCTTCAACTGCTCATGGAAATTGCGGGCGATCTCGCCTTCGGCATCGACAATCTGCGCGCCCGTGCTGAACGCCTGAACATTCTTGAAAAACTGGAACACAGTCTTGACCATGCCGTTACCGCCATTGCCGCCACGGTAGAAATGCGCGATCCCTATACCGCCGGACATCAACGTCGTGTCGCAAAACTGGCGGCGGCTATCGCGGTAGAAATGGGGTTGCCCCCCGATCAAATAGAAGGACTCCGCATGGCAGGCGTGGTGCATGACATCGGCAAGATTCATGTGCCCGCCGAGATTTTGGCGAACCCGAGCAAACTGACCCAGGCTGAATTCGAGATTATCAAAACACATCCTCAAGCCGGTTACGAGATCCTCAAGGGCATTGATTTTCCCTGGCCGGTGGCAGATATCGTCAGGCAACATCATGAAAAACTGGATGGGTCCGGCTATCCCAACGGGTTATCCGGTGAGAGTATCTTGCTGGAAGCCCGTATTCTTACAGTGGCGGATGTGGTGGAAGCGATGGCATCACACCGTCCCTATCGCCCCGGCTTCGGCATTTTCCCCAGCTTGCAGGAAATCTCTCGCAACAAGGGCAAAATTTACGATCATCGAGTAACCGAAGCCTGTTTGCGACTTTTCCTGGAAAAGAATTACGAAATATAAGTCAGCGAGATCAGCGGTTAAATTGAGAGAGGAATGCTGCTGAACGCAGCATGACATTCCGGCAAAGCAATGTGACGCAATCACCGCCAGTTCAGGGGCGAAAAGAAAGGGGTCAAGTCTTGACCCCTTCGTTCTTCGGCACGGTGGATCGTCTCATTGCCGAGGAACAACGCCATCTGCAAGCCGCTAAAACGGCGGATGAAGCCCGTCTTAATCTGCGACTCTCAGTTGAAGATCGCATTCGGGAACTGTCGCGCAAGGTCATGGATGAGGAGTCGGCTCATCAGGATCGCCTACGCCAGATCGACGAGAAACAGGCACTGGCACGGGCGGCACTGGCCGCACAGTTTGCGTTGATGGTGACGGCGGTGAGGGGGGATGGAAATGAGGTCAAGGCGTTGCTGAAAGAACTCAACTGGCAAGTTTGAGAGCGTTAGGCAGCCTGAGCTTCGCATTCGCATACCGCATCTTCTAGTATGTTCGCTGGCACACCGCGCTTCTTCAGGACTTCGATCAACCGCGCAACCTGGCCGAAAGCGTAGCTGGCTTCGTCGTGGCGCAGTCCTTCGCCGATGTAAGACTTCAGGAGTGCCTGATATCCAGAAAATCCTCGCAGAGGTGCAACCTCCCTCATCGAGTCCACCACGTCGACAGGAATTCGTAATGTGATGGATGTCATGGGACGATCCTTGTCAAGCCGAGCCTTGATGCGGTTAGAGATCATAGTGTTTGTGCTCCTCGTTTGTTGCCCTGCGGGCGGAAATGATCCGGATGGCTTCGCCGTCCAGTTCGACATGTACAACGAACAGCAGATGGCTCAATGCATCAAAACCGATTACAGCGTCGCGTGGCTCATCCCCGCGAGTGACGTCAACTAATCGGAAAAACGGATCGAAGAACACCGTGGCCGCACGCTCAAAGGTGATGCCGTCATGTTTGCTGGAATTAACAGCGGCCTTCTTTGCATTCCAGATGAAAGTCATGCCGTTTAGTTCGAAATAAATATCCATGCCCTTCATTCTAGCCGGTGTATTGGCAATGTCAATACATTCACGATCAGTCAAATGAAACTCTCCCTCACCACCTCTGGCCTGCTCGATCCCAAGCGGCTCGATAGCTGGATACCCGCCAAACGCCGTGCCATACGCAAAGCAGTAGAAGCCGGCATGAAATCCGCTGGCAAAGAGATCGTCGAAGCTGTGCGCACTCGAATGAAATCCGCATTCAACGTGCGCAAACAGAAGTTCCTGACCTCCATGCGCTGGAAACTCTACGCAGGCAGTCCCAATAAATTCCCTGCCCTGTTCATTGGTTCAAAGATCAACTGGCTGGGCATCCATACGCGATGGCGCGCAGCCCCTGCGTGCCATCGGTGCCAGTACCGGAGAGAATGATGCCGACCGCTCGTTCACTCTGATCTTCGGCCAGCGAACGCAAAAAGGCATCAATCGGCATACGCTGCCCACGGGGTGCTTCGGGCACCGAGAGCTGCAAGATGCCACGGAATATCGTCATATCGCGGTTGGGGGGGGATGATGTACACGCAATTGGCGACGACTACCGTCTGGTCCAGTGCCTCGATCACCGGTATCAATGTCGAGCGTTGCAGTATCTCGGTGAGCAGGCTGGCGTGACCGGGATCGAGGTGCGGCACGAGGACAAACGCCAAGCCGTTATCCGGCGGCAGGTGGCGGAAGAATTTCTCGTAAGCCTCCAACCCGCCGGCCGAAGCACCAATGCCGACGATGAAAAAATACGGGTCAGGGGGATTTGTTGCAACGGCAAGACCCGCGAGGATTTCGGTAGGTTCGGTAGGTTCGGTAGGTTCGGTAGGCACGGATTTGGGTTTTTCCGTTGCCTTGGTGGGGGTCATGTTCCACTTCCTCTCGTTGGGGTGGTGCTCTCGTCGAAGAATACTACGTCTTTTGATTTCAAGAGTGGGTTCCCCCTTGGAAAAAATTAGCCAAAGTTTGACGTGCGCCGTGCCTAGGCGCTGTCTTTCAGCGGGTGCTGTTAGTCCCAAAGTAGAAATGTCCGCTTTGTGACCGCTTTGCGTTCAACCTACACCTCGCCTGATACACTGCACTAATGTCAAACGAACACGATAGCAGCTACAAATTTCTTTTCTCAAACCCTGAGATGGTGCGTGATCTAATCTTGGGATTTGTGCCAGACGACTGGCTGCATAGCCTTGACTACACAACGCTGGAAAAAGTTGATGGACACTACATCACCGAGGATCTTCAAGGGCGAGCCGATGATATTGTCTGGCGCGTCAAGGTCGGTGGCGAATGGATCTATCTCTATCTGCTCATTGAATTTCAAAGCAGCGTCGACAAATACATGGCTTTGCGCATGATGGTTTATGTCGGGCTGCTCTACCAAGACCTGATTAAATCTGGGTCAATACTCGCCGATGGACGTTTGCCGCCCGTACTGCCCATCGTCCTCTATAACGGCGAAAAATCGTGGACTGCTGCCGCAGATATCTTCGACCTGATTCCACCAGTGCCCGGATTAGTTGAGCAGTTCAAACCTCATCTCAAATATCTGCTGATTGATGAAAATGCCTACACGGAAAGCGATCTGGCTTCGCTCAAAAATCTGGTGGCAGCCGTTTTTAGAATCGAACGCCCCGTCTCACGAGAGGCAATAACCAACCTGATTACCTCGTTACACGAATGGCTGGCAGATCGCCCCGATTTACGTCGTATGTTTGCCGTTTGGATTCGTGCCACACTGATGCGCAAAACAGACTACCATGCGGCAATACCGGAAGTTAATGACCTACAGGAGTTGAATATCATGCTGTATGAACGAATTGAATCTTGGGCACACGAAGCCCACGCCAAGGGGATGCTTGCTGGTATGCAGCAGGGACGGCAAGAGGGACGGCAAGAGGGTATGCAGCAGGGCGAAGGTGTTCTGCTGCACCGTCAGTTGGCGCGACGCTTTGGTGCATCGCCTGAAGCGATAAACGCCAAACTCTCTCATGCCACGGTTGAGCAGATTGAGCTTTGGGGTGATCGAGTGTTGGATGCCAAGACGCTCGACGAGGTTTTTCGGACGCATTAATTGCGTTTCTGATATCCGCACATACGGACAACCACCCCAAGGCTTACTCACCCTTACTCAGGAGCACAGAGAACGAGTTTTTGTTGGCATACCTACTGCTCCACCACTCGACTCTTCATCTCTTTTCCGTATCTTGCCATTTCATCACCTCAGTATCGCCCCCATAGTTTCGAACCTATTCACGCGACAACTATTCTGACACAGGGGGCTTCGCACGATCTAACCTTATTCGTTAGAGATTGTTTACTCAATACTCTGTACAAGCGATCTTAAGTTTGGAACCTGCTTGTCTAGTTGGGACTGGTTCACTGTAATACGACGTCCTGCAACATCTCTTTGACCAGCGGTTAAGCGTGATATTGGAATGCCCAATGCACTTGATACGACTGAGGCTGTATTCGCATCATTAACTTCGTATTGAAACATTTGTTTAAATGTGCGCTTGTTTCTTGGTGTCGATGCTCCTCTGGGGTGAACACAAAAATACTGAGGGGACGATTGCCATACTTCCCAGATTTCCTCGCCAATCTCTTCCACCACCGTTCTAAACGCTGAAGCAGAAGATTGGTTCATTTGAGTTAGCCTGTTGCCAATGTACATATATATCTGAGGTAATGCCATCCTGTATCTTTGCGAATTTAGGTAAAACTCAGACTGTTGCTCACCTTGACGTCTGGTTGATCCATATATTAATGACAAAACAGCTTTAACAGCCCTTTTTGATGACCCATCGGCTGAGAATGGAATTAATAGCCTATCAGATGCAGTAAGGGACAATTCCGTGTAAATTGAGAAACTAGGATTGCAATCAATGAATACAATACAATCCTCATGATCCCATCTGTCATTAATGTCTTCAATTAAATCCCTTACCCACAAATGGACGATACGCCACGAATCCTGTGGACCTGGACTAGTTGCCGCAGATACCCTAGATGATTGAAGCTCTAACTGCTCATCGCCAACAACAAGAAATAGATTTCTTGGCATTTGGCTGTTATGCATAGAAACTTGAGTGATGTAATTGGCACCAGTGCTTGGTGAAACATATGGACTTCTGATTCGATCCTCGAAGTAACCTGATATTGTTTTTCGCGGGGCGGTTGTATGTATTTGTGTTAGGATTTGTTCGCCGCCGAACATTCCGCCCAACAGCATTGAGGATGAATTTGCTTGAGGGCATAAATCAATAACTAATACCCTTTTATTTGGGTTTTGACATGCAAATTCAGCGGCAACCTGAAATGTGAGGTAGCTTTTTCCAACTCCCCCTTTATTATTCCAAATCGCATAGGTTGACATTCTCAGTCTCCGGTAGGTTAAGGATGTCTCAAATTTTACGTGATCAGAAGCGTTTACTTGTAAAAAGATTAAACTATTTGTAATCAATAAGACGCGCGATGACGGTCTCTAACGTCTTAGGTTAAGCAGCCGCGGCGCAAAGCGCCAACTAAATTGTTACAACATGGCCGCATGAAACGTGATTTCATGTCGGCATCGTCCCAGCGAAATACCAAACAGGGACAACTTCCAAGGATATATTTTCTATAGGACACGGCCTGCCAGTGCTCAGAGCCTGTGAAAAAATCAAATCCGTAGCGAGAACGTCGACAAACCCGACTGGCAAGGCGCAAAATGAGAAAAATTCGGGCGCATAGCGAGCTATGTAACCGGATTTTTCTTGTTTTGTAACGCAGCCAGGCGGGATTTGGCGGCGTTCGCAGTAGGATTTGATTTTTTCACAGGCTCTCAGTTGCTGCCGTTGAACAAGATGCTCTGCGACACGGTGAAGATGGTGGCCTATCGTGCAGAGACTGCCTTGGTTACCCTCTTGCGCCGTCATTTGAATAAGGAGGATGAGGCGCGTGCTTTAGTGCGGGCACTCTTTGTGTCCTCCGCCGATCTGGCTCCGGATGCGCAGGGCAAAACCCTGACCGTCAAAATTCACCGCATGGCCAGCCCGGTTCATGACCGCGCCATCGCAACTCAACTCACCGACCTCAACGAACTCAATTTCTGCCACCCAGAAACCGGCGACAGATTGATCTACTCCCTCGTGTAGTTCTCAGAAAAAAGTGCCAAACAGAA
>JAUYFZ010000057.1 GCA_030689585.1 Rhodocyclaceae bacterium
TCAACTATTCGTTCGCCAATATTCATCATATTCTCTCATTAATTTTCGCTGCCGATGCGGCTGCTCAACCAGATAGGCAGTCCACGGGAGAATGTAATCACCGCGATCTGCCAGGATGAGCAAGTAGTTCTCCTGCGCGAACCACAAGCACACCCTTTCCTCATTGCCACGCCGGTTGCGCCAGATCTTAATGGCCGGATCGGCGTCGTGTTCGATGATCGGTCGAGGCCAGCGTATCCGCTCACAACGTCGGAAATCTGGCGTACGATCTTCCTCAATATCTCCGTCCTGGATCATGTGCCAGAAGGTCGCTTCCTTGCCATGGGCCAGCGGGTGCCGTTTCAAGCCGAGCCGCCGTCCCTGAAACAGAGGTTTGCTGTCGATGAAGTCTTGCTTGAACCAGGCGTAAACGGCATCCAGGTATGCATCCCAATTGCCGTGGTAGTCGTTGAACAGGACCAGCGGCGGCAGCCAATCCGGCGTTGCGCTCACCCCTGAACCTCCGCCGCGTGCCAGCGGAAAAGATTAACTTTCTCCTCGCGCAACAGGGTCGTTTTGGTCAGACAGTAGCCGGAGCGCTGTTGTATCCGTTCGATGAGCGCCATTTTCCCCGCGTTCCCCTGCAAGCCCCGATTCAGGTAAGCAACCGCGCCAATCAACAGGTCGGCCAACTGCAATTGCTCGATTTCGTGGGAGTGTACCAACTGCAACCGTTCGATCACCTCCCGCGAGAAGTCGTACATGTTATTGCACAGCACTTCGTGCAGCTTGGCCGCCTTCTGCGCTCCACGCGTGTCCTTGATATCGAGGTAGATCCGGTAGCGGGCATCGGGCCGGAAGATGACTTTCAGCATGTCGAAGTACATCTTGTAATACCAGCCGTCATGATCCTGGCCGGGAAAGGCGTCGTGCTTCAGCAGAGATTTGTCCGGCACGATCAAGGCCCGGAAATGCAGGTCGTCGTCATCGAAGAAATAATCGACCAGGTCCAGGTACAGCTCTTTCTTGGCGGGCGAGACTTTGGTCCACTTCACTTCAAAATGCGGTGGCAGCCCGTGTTTCTGTTTGATTTCGCGCAACCGGACGGCAATCTCCCGGGTCTTGTCCAGCGGACACCAGATTGCACCCAAAACCATTGCCTTCTGGTGATCGTTTTCCAGATGGCAGGATTCGTCGCAATAGACATTATAAATATCAGTCATCGCCTCATAGTCCTTTAGTCCACCGTGACCTGGCTGTTCATCAGCATGGGGAGGAGTCAGTCGCGGAGTTGGGTGAGTTGCTGGTTTGGGTGGCGGAAGTAGGGGGTGCCCCTATTTTTCAAAGCCTGACTCCGATACTATGTATCTTGTTCTAAAGAAAGAAAATAGATCTGTCCCGGTTTTTCATCTATTTATGCCACTCCGGCGCTTCCATAATATGGTGATGGCACGGAGGGATAAACCCGGAACACGTGACCATATACATCCTCTGCTTTCGCCTGCACGTCATCCTCTGTGTAGTGGTCCACCGGCAGGCCGGACGATTCACTCCACAGGAAATCGCGGATGGCCAGCCGAACGGCGTCACGGGTGGCTTCCTTATCCTGCCAGTGATCGATGCGTAGCTTCTCCGCCTTGAGCGTTGCAAGGAGCTCAACCGCCACTCCCTTGATCCGCTTGATCTCCGCTGAGGACAGGTCGGGCTTTTTCAAAAGGTCAAACACGGCCAGCGATTCTTCGTCCAGTCCTTCACGTACGGCTCGGCGCTCTTCGTCATCGAGTTCCTCAACGAGCGTGAACAAGGCTTCAAATGTCTTCTCGATGGTTACCCGGTCTTTCTCACGGTTGTACTCGGAAACAATCTGCTCGTAGTGTTGCTGGAAGTCGGTGCGCAACGGGTTTTGCAGCAAGAGGCGTTGCAGCCGCTTTTCCACGGCCTGGCGAAGGTTCTGGACCGTGGTGTTCTTTCTCGGGCTGCGTTCAAACTCCTTGCGCAGTCGATCAAAATCGATCCTGCTGATGTCATACGTCCCCCTGATGCTCTCCGGGCCGCTGTCTCTTGTCTCAATCGCATCATTCACCACCTGGTGAAGTTGGCGGATGATATCGGTGATATCGGCCTTTTCGCGATCCTGTTGCAGGCTCTTGTAGACGATATTGATCGCATCCCGATCAGCTCGAAGGGCATTCACGCCCTGGACGTTGATGCTGGCCTTGAACTTCTTGAATACCTCGCGGCACATCACCTCAAAGCGTTTACGGCTCTCGTCGTTTTCATTGGCCGCCTCCTTGCATGCCAAGATGGCGCCGTTGCGTGCAAAGCCGGTCTTGTCGATCACATCATCCAGCTTAACATGCCGGTCTGCAAGGAATGCCCGCACCAAGGCGATGGCCTCGGCCAGATCAGCCAGCAACTCCTCGTCAGGTCTGGCCGGATCGGTCTCACCGCCTTCTCCTTCCGGTTGCGTCCCGGCGAAGGTCGCCAGCGCCTTGCGCAGATGTTTAAGGATGCCACAGTAGTCCACTATCAGGCCGTTGTTCTTACCCTCATTTATCCGGTTGGCGCGGGCGATGG
>JAUYFZ010000026.1 GCA_030689585.1 Rhodocyclaceae bacterium
ATATGGCATGTCACCCACTACAAACCACATAGAGCCAACATTACTCAACCTGGCGTGAAGCTTGATGACCCACTACGAATCACCTAGAGCCAGAAAATCTGGAGATTCAAGTTTCTCGGTAGAATGCGAACGATGCGAATATATTTCACCAAAATGCAGGGGCTGGGAAACGACTTTGTTGTGCTTGATGCCATTTCACAGGCGTTCGTGCCGAACGAGAAGCAGGCCCGTTGGTTGGCCGACCGGCATTTCGGCATCGGTTGCGATCAGATTCTGGTGGTGGGAAAATCAACTCAGGCCGATTTTCGTTATCGTATCTTCAACGCGGATGGCAGCGAAGTCGAGCAATGCGGGAATGGAGCGCGTTGTTTTGCACGATTTGTGAGGGCGCGTGGATTGACGACACAGCGCGAAATTCGGGTCGAAACCAAGTCGGGGCTGATCACGCTTCGTGTCGAACCGGATGATCGTGTCACCGTGAACATGGGGATGCCAGCGTGGGCGGAAGAACTTATCGAACCCTTGGTTATAGAAAGCGGAATCGTCGACATCACGGCTGTTTCGATGGGAAATCCCCATGCCGTGCAGGTAGTGAAGGAAGTGGACTCAGCCCCTGTGGAACGGGATGGCCCGTTGATTGAACGGCATCCGCGTTTTCCTCTGCGGGTCAATGCGGGGTTCATGCAGATCATGAATCGTCAGGCGATCCGCTTGCGTGTGTTTGAACGAGGAGCAGGGGAAACGCTTAGCTGTGGAACAGGGGCTTGCGCGGCCGTGGTGGCCGGTGTTCGTCGCGGTTTGCTGGATTCGCCCGTGCGGGTTTCCATGCGCGGTGGAGAATTAACGATTGGTTGGGAGGGTCAGGGAACCCCCGTGCAGATGACCGGCCCGGCCGTTTTTGTCTTTGAAGGTGAACTTGAGATACTGGAGGAAACAACATGAACTCAGATGACATTCTTGCTTACTTGACGGAGCATCCCGAATTTTTCGAGGAGCAGGTTGAATTTTTGACGCAGGTGCGCATTCCCAATCCTCATGGAGATCGCGCTGTTTCGCTGACCGAGCGACAGATCGTGGCCTTACGTTCGCAGATTCGGGGGTTGGAGGTGCATTTATCCGACATGATCCGGTTTGCCAAGGAAAATGACATCACGGCAGAAAAAGTGCATCGCATGGGGGTTTCCCTCTTGGGGGCCGAAGATTTGGCCAGTGTGATGTGTTTTCTTTACGCGCATCTTTCTGGCTCGTTCAATGTGCCTCATGTGGCGGTACGGTTGTGGGGGGTCGGATCGGGGTTGGTCGATGACGATGCGGCGGAACTTTTACCCGTGCCCGATGACATCAAGATTTTCGCGGGGGGAATTAAACGGCCTTTTTGCGGTCATGCGACCGGGCAGGCCTCGGTGGAATGGTTGGGCGATCAGGCTCCGCACATTCAGTCGGTGGCGCAAATTCCCTTGCGTGAAAATGATGGAGGGGCTTGTTTTGGTTTGATGTTGTTGGCCAGTGAAGATATTCAACGGTTTTACCCGGATATGGGCACGATGTATTTAGAGCGCATCGGCGATATGGCGGCGGCTTCGTTGCTTCGTGTCGTTGGTTGAACAATTTTTAGCGGAACTGGCCCATCAACGTCAGGCCAGTCCACATACGATTCTCGCGTATCGGCGTGATTTGAACCTGTTGTCCCGATTGGCGGAAAGCACGCCAATTGTGGGGCTTCAATCCCATCAATTGCGTCGGTTTGCTGCGCAATGTCATGCACGGGGGTTATCCGCTAGATCACTGGCACGCACGTTGTCGGGCTGGCGTGCTTGGTATCGGTGGTTGGTACGTCGCGGGGAAATCCCCCTCAATCCTTGTGAGGAATTGCATGCGCCTAAGCAAGCGCGACCGCTTCCCAAAGCGTTATCCGTCGATCAAGCGCAAGCCCTGTTGGAATTCAAACAGCCCCCCAGTAAGACGACCTGTTGTGATCGTGCCATGTTTGAACTGTTTTATTCATCAGGATTACGCCTGTCTGAATTGGCGAATCTCGACTGCGATGGAGCGGTTGATCTGGTCGGCGGAGAAGTGACGGTGATGGGTAAGCGACAAAAACGTCGCACCGTGCCGGTGGGTCGTAAAGCGGTGGTTGCCATCGAAGCATGGCTCGAAGTGCGACAGGCCGCTTTGGATGAACAGGCTTTGTTTGTGGGGCAAAAAGGGAAACGGTTATCACCCCGCACCATCGAGCGGCATCTGGAGCGATGGACATTGCGTTGCGGATTGGGCATTCACGTCCATCCGCACATGCTGCGCCACTCGTTCGCCTCCCATGTATTGCAATCTTCCCAGGACTTGCGGGCCGTGCAGGAAATGTTGGGACACACCAGCCTTGGCAGCACGCAAATTTATACGCATCTGGATTTTCAACATTTGGCGAAGGTGTACGACCTGGCGCATCCGAGGGCTAAAAAGAAGTGAGCAAAGTTCGCCTCACGGGCGGCCAGTGGCGTAGCCGCCAGATTGTCGTGCTGGATGCCCCCGGATTGCGCCCCACTCCGGATCGTGTACGGGAGACGCTTTTTAACTGGCTGGGACAGGATTTGTCGGGGCTGACTTGCCTGGATCTTTTTGCAGGGTCGGGCATTTTGGGGTTGGAGGCAGCTTCCCGTGGAGCCGCACAGGTCACGTTCGTTGAGCAGGATCGGCATGTGTTTGCGCAACTTCAGAAAAACATCACAATATTGGAAGAGAGGGCAAGGATTAAAACAATTCGTGCGAATGCGTTAGAATTCCTCGCTTCGCAAAACCAGCCACACTATGACCTTGTTTTTCTTGATCCTCCGTACCGACAAAACTGGCTTCCCCGCCTATGGCCCTTGTTGGGTGCTTGTATGAATCCATCAGCGCGTCTTTATGTGGAAGCCGAAGCTCCGGTGGTTCCTCCCGCTCCTTGGCAGCCGTGTCGTTCAGGGCGAGTGGGCCAGGTGCACACTCATCTTTTTGACTGGCAGACATGAGCGCGACCTTGGCGGTTTATCCGGGCACCTTTGATCCGCTGACACGCGGACACGAAGACATCGTGCGGCGTGCCTGCAAGTTGTTCGACCACGTGATCGTCGGCATTGCGGCAAGCCACGCGAAACGCCCCCGATTTCCTGTCGAAGAACGTCTCATCATGGCTCGCGAAGTGCTCGCTGACCTGCCGCAGGTCACCGTGCAAGGATTTGATGGCCTGCTGATTGATTTCTTGCGAACACACGGGGCGACGGTCATTTTGAGGGGGTTGCGTGCCGTGTCAGATTTTGAGTATGAGTTTCAACTGGCTGGCATGAATCGCAATCTTTATCCGGAGGTCGAAACCGTTTTTTTGACACCGGCCGAACAATATCTGTTTATTTCCGCGAGTATGGTTCGCGAAATTGCCGCTTTGGGGGGGAATGTTTCAAAATTTGTTCAACCTTCTGTAGAGAAATACCTTATTCAACTTCAACCCAATAAAGGAACACTTCCATGTCTTTGATTATTACCGACGAATGTATTAACTGCGATGTCTGCGAGCCTGAATGTCCTAACAACGCCATTACGCAGGGCGATGAGATTTACCTCATCGATCCGGTCAAATGTACCGAATGTGTGGGGCATTTCGATACCCCGCAGTGCCGCGAAGTTTGTCCGGTGGACTGCATCCCGGCGGATCCTAACTGCGTGGAATCCCACGAACAGTTGATGCAGAAGTTTCATAAACTCACTGGAAAATAACATCTCCCCACCTCTTTCTCGTCGCTTCTCAGGCGTTGAACGACTCTACGGCGCAGGCAGTCTTGCTCGACTGCACGGTGCACATGTTTGTGTCATCGGCATCGGTGGCGTGGGGTCGTGGGCGGCGGAAGCCTTGGCACGTTCTGGGGTGGGTCGCCTGACCTTGATCGATCTGGATCACGTGGCTGAATCGAACATCAATCGTCAGATTCAAGCCACAGAG
>JAUYFZ010000027.1 GCA_030689585.1 Rhodocyclaceae bacterium
ATTTCCCAAAGATGTGCCATCCGACCTGCGGGCTGGAAATCAACCTGAAGCGCATCAAGGGCAACCCGAATGTGCGCGTGATGTCGATGACCGAAGTCGTCGCCGTTTCAGGGGAAAAGGGGAACTACCACGTGACCCTCAAGGTGGCCCCTCGCTACGTCAATGAAAATTGTACGGCCTGTGGCGATTGTGGCAAGGCAGTCACGTCCGAGATTGCCGATCCGTTCAATTACGATCTCGCCAAAGTCAAAGCGGCTTATCTGCCCCACACCATGGCTTATCCGCAGCGATACGTCATTGACGCTTCCATCGTCGGCACGCCAGAAGGTGAAGCCGCCAAGGCAGCTTGTAAATTCAATGCCGTTGATCTTTCCTTGAAGGTAGATTCCGTTCTACTCATCGTCGGCACGGTGGTTTGGGCAACTGGCTGGCGACCCTTCGATGCCAACAAGATTCAACCCTACGGTTACGATCGCTTTGCCAACGTCATCACCAGCGTCGAATTCGAACGTTTGGCGGATCCTCACGGCCCCACGGGCGGCAAACTCCTGCGTCCTTCCGATGGACAACCCGCTAAAAATATTGCGTTCATCCAGTGCGCTGGTTCGCGTGACGAAAATTATCTGCGTCACTGCTCCCGTATCTGCTGCATGGCGACGTTGAAGCAAACTCAATATGTCCGTGAAGCCTATAGCGGTAATGAGGGTGATGAAGGAAAATCCACGGTCTACTACATCGATATCCGCGTCATTGACCGCTTCGAGGATTTTTACGCCAACGTCTGGAAAGACCCGACGGTGAGCTTCATCAAATCCAAAGTCGCCCGTATCGCTGAAAATGAAACCAATGGCAATCCCGTCCTGCACGGCGTAAATACCGAAGGCTATCATCGCTATGCGACCGAGCACGATCTAGTCGTGTTGGCCGTCGGCATGGAGCCAGAAGTGATCGGTGTCACACTGCCGAGCGACATTATTCAGGATTCGTCCGGCTTTATTGAAGGGTCCAAGGACGGTGGCATGTTCGGTGCGGGGGCGGCATCTAGCCCGCTCGATGTCAATCGGGCCGTACAAAGTGCCACGGCAGCGTCCCTGCGGGCGATTCAAGTCATCAACAAAACGGCTGCGGTGGAGGCATGATGGCTGATAACAAATTTGCTGCTTATATTTGCTCCGGTTGCGGAATTGGCGACGTTCTAAACATCGGTGCGCTGGAGAAAATCGCCACCAAGGAAGGCAAGATGGCCGTGGTTAAAAGCCACCCGTTCCTTTGCTCGACCGATGGGGTTGAACTCATCAAGAACGACATAGCCAACGAAGGGGTCACCCATCTGTGTATCGCGGCCTGTTCGCGTCGCGCCAAGACGGAAGCGTTCGTTTTTCCAGCGGCTGTTTCCCGCGCCAACCTGCGCGAGGGAGTCATCTGGGTCGTCGCCGAAGGTTCTGCCCATGACGAAGTTCGTCAGGAAATGGCCGAAGACTACGTTCGCATGGGATGCGCCGAAGTCAAGAGAATGATCCTGCCGCAAGGCAACCCCGATAACAAAGCAGAAAGCAAACGCATCCTCGTCGTTGGCGGTGGTATCACCGGCATGACGGCAGCACTGGCGGCGGCGGAAGCGGGGTATGAGGTGTTGCTGGTCGAAAAGACCAGCACGCTAGGGGGCTTTGCTCGCCATCTGGTCAAACGTGTTCCTTTCAACGCCCCTCACGCCGAACCACAGCCGACCGGTGTTGAAGAACTAGCCGCAAAGGTTTCCGGTCACGCGAAAATCAAAGTACTGCTGAATTCAACGATTGACGAAACATCGGGGGCCCCCGGTCGCTTCAAAGTCAAATTCACCGGAGGGGCTGAAGAAACGGTGGGCGCCATTGTTCAGGCGACCGGTTTCACCCTTTACGACCTTGCCAAACTGCCGGAACTCGGGGGCGGACAGGCTAACGTCACCGATCAAGCCGGACTCGAATCTCTGGTAAAAACCGCCAACGGCCAGGCCATTCAGCGTACTGACGGCAAAGCCGTCAAATCCGTTGTGTTCGTCCAATGTGCTGGACAACGTGGCACGGGCGGCAATGGATCAGGGGCGCATCTGGAATACTGTTCGGGTCACTGCTGTGCTACCTCCATCAAACAGGCGATGTACTTCAAGGATCAAAACCCCGATATCGATACCGTGGTGCTCTACCAAGACCTGCGCGTGCCGGGCATGGGCGAAGATTTTTACCGCAGTGCTCAACAAAAGGGCGTGATCTTTACAAAAGCCAAAGTCGCCAAAGTCACCGGTGGCACAGACTGCCAGGTTGAATTCCGCGATCTGATTCTCGATGAAGACACCGCCACTACCGCTGATCTCGTCGTATTGGCCACCGGCCAAGTCCCTAATGCAGGGGTCAATCTTGACGAATGGACAGCGATCAACACCTTGGCGGAAGGAGGCGATGAAGCCGCCAAGACGCAACGCACCACCTTGGTCGATGCCAACTCCGTATTGAAACTCAACTACCGTCAAGGCCCGGACATTCCGCAGTTCAAATACGGTTTTGCGGATTCGCACTTTATCTGCTTCCCGTATGAGACACGCCGCACGGCGATCTATTCTGCGGGGCCGTCGCGTCGTCCCATGGACATGTTCCAAGCACAGGAAGATGCCACAGGAGCCGCACTCAAGGCGATTCAGGCGATAGAGAACGTTACCAATAAACGGGCATCGCATCCGCGTGCTTGGGATTTATCTTTCCCGAAAGCTCGTCTGGAAGGATGTACGCAATGCAAACGCTGCACAGTGGAATGTCCTTTTGGTGCCATTGACGAAGATGAACGCCGCTTTCCGCTGTTCAACGAAGAACGTTGCCGCCGTTGTGGAACCTGCATGGGCGCATGTCCTGTACGAGTCATCTCCTTCGAAAACTACTCCTGCGATACCGTGGGGATGCAGATCAAAGCCGTCGAAGTACCCGACGAGTTTTCAGAAAAGCCACGCATCCTGATTCTGGCTTGCGAAAACGATGCCTACCCGGCCCTTGATATGGCGGGCTTGCAACGCACCACCTACTCGGCTTTTGTCCGAGCCATTCCCGTGCGCTGCTTGGGTTCGGTCAATACCATCTGGATCACCGACGCGCTGAACTCCGGCTACGACGGTGTGATGATGATGGGCTGCAAGAAGGGCGACGATTACCAGTGTCATTTCGTCAAGGGTTCCGAACTCGCCTTCTACCGCACGAGCAAAATTGGCGACACGTTAAAGCAACTCAGTCTGGAAATGGAGCGCGTCGTCACGCATGAAGTCGCCATTACCGACAGCAACAAAGTTGCCAAAATGATCGATGATTATGTGGCCCTGCTCACCGCGCTGGGTCCCTCTCCCATGAAGGGGTTCGGCTGATATGACCACTGCAACTTACAAAAACAACTTCCTCAAAGAAGTCGAGGCCAACGTCGAAGACGGTCACATGGTCAAGATGTGTATGCAATGCGGGGTGTGTGCCGGTTCCTGTCCGTTAGGACCCCATTGGCAACATTCGCCGCAGAAAATCTTCATGATGATCCGTGCGGGCAAGCGGGAAGAAGTGCTCTCCTCGGATTCCATGTGGATGTGCACCTCCTGCTACAACTGCATCGTGCGTTGCCCACGTCAACTGCCCATCACCCACATCATGCACGGCTTGGCCCACTACGCGCACCGACTGAATCTGGCTCCCGTCAATCAGCCGACACGCGCCATTGCCAAGTTGTTCTGGAACAACCTCATCAAAGTGGGACGCGTCAACGAACTGACCTTTTCACTGGCCATGTATTTCAAAGACGGTTTTGTGCAAGGCATCAAGAATTCACTGGCCATGCAGGGAATTGGTCTGGGACTGATGAAAGCCAAGCGGCTGAATCCATTGGAAATTCTCGGCGGTCACTCATGTCAGGATGTCGCAGGCATTCATAAAATGGTGGCCAAAGCCCGTGAAATTGAAGAAAAGCGTCTTGCCAAATTTACAGCCTGATCGGAGAAAACATGGCTAAGAAAGAATACGCATACTATCCAGGTTGTTCATCGCAAAAAGGCTCCTCTGGTTCTAATTTCATGACGTCAATCGGCGTGATGATTGAAAAGTTGGGGATTCAACTGAACGAAATCCCTGACTGGAACTGTTGCGGTGCGTCCATCGGCTACGGCGAAGGCGGCGAACTACCCCGTTTGGCCATTAACGCCCGCAATCTGGCCCTGGCCGAAAAGCATCTACCCGGAAAAGACATGGTCTCCGGTTGCCCAGCCTGCTGGTTATCAAGCCGCGAAACCGCAGAACGCCTGCATGAATTCCCTCACCTGATGGCGGAAACCAACGAAGCCCTCAAAGAAGCCGGACTGACGCTCAAAGGGTCGGTTAAAGCGCGTCACATGGTCGAAGTATTGATCGAAGACATCGGTTTCGATGCCATGAAAGCCCCCGTCGTCAAACCGCTGAACGGACTAAAAATTGCAGGATATGTCGGTTGCCAAACCAACCGTCCCTTCGGTATCGCGGGGGAATCCTTCGAAAACCCGAAATATCTCGATCGCATGATCGAAATCGTGGGGGCAGAAGCCGTCAAATACGATCAAAAAGTCACCTGTTGCGGTGGCGCACTCGCTTTCTCAGAACCTGAAAAAGCGCAAAACCAGATCCGCCAGATCGTTGAATCGGCCTACGACCACGGAGCCGAACTGATCGTAACGCCCTGCCAGCTCTGCCAGGCCAACGTTGAAATCTATCAGTCCGAAATCAACAAAAAACACGGAACGAAACTGAAGATGCCGGTCGTCTATTACTCCCAACTGATGACCATCGCCTACGGCGGCTCCGCCAAAGAAGCCGGATTGAACGGTCAACTCATCCGCGCCGAAAAACTGGAAGGTATCGCCGGTTAACGCATTCCATTACCCATAAGTCGAAG
>JAUYFZ010000036.1 GCA_030689585.1 Rhodocyclaceae bacterium
GCATCCACAACTTGGGCAATTCGAGAATCGTCTTCCCCGCTTCCGCAATCGCAGTCCCCCGCAGTTCACCCATAGGCCCCGTCAGCCCGGCGGCCGCCCAGTTTTCAGAAAAGTGACGGCGATAAGCAGGAGACAAGCCAAACACCCCCCACCCCACGACCACTCCTAGGTTGTGCAGGAAGTGCAACGGCAAGCGTGAAAGGAATCGAAAAATAAAACGCATAAAACAACTCGGCAGGGTTATGGATAACTTAACTTGGAAGTATAGTCGCTGACGAGACCGGCTTGTTGCGGAACAATGTATATGCCTATAACATACGCGCCATGATGGATTGGACAAAAATTGCGGGGTTCGATTGGGATAATGGCAATGCTCGAAAAAATGAAAAGCATGGTGTTTCCATGGCAGAAGCCGAACAGATATTTTTCAATATCCCGATGCTGTTGTTAACCGATGATTGGCACAGTCAACAGGAGCTTCGATATCACGCGCTGGGTAGAACAGATTGGGACCGTCTGCTGCATGTGACTTTTACCTTGCGCAAAGCGGGCAGTCTAATTCGTGTGATTTCAGCCAGAGACATGCACAAAAAGGAGCGTGTTGTTTATGAACAAACCCACTAAAATCATCCCCATGTTCACCACCGAAACAGAAGAGAGAATGTTTTGGGAGAGCAACGACTCTACTGATTACGTCGATTGGACGAAGGCACGACAAACCGTTTTGCCTAACCTTAAGCCCACGACTCAAACGATCTCTTTGCGGTTGCCACGACATTTGCTCGATTCAATTCGATTGGCGGCTAACGCCAGAGATGTTCCCTATCAATCACTCATCAAGGTTTGGTTGCAGGAAAAACTGTGTTCAGCCACTTCGTCAAGTCATGCATAAGAGGAATAACCCCATCGGGGTCTTCGATTCTGGCGTGGGAGGCTTGACGGTCGTTCGTGCTTTGATGGAGCGTCTGCCCCACGAGAATATTATTTATTTTGGCGATACCGCCCGCGTGCCTTATGGGGTCAAATCGGTCGAAACCATCCGACAGTTCACCGGTGAAATTGTGGACTTCCTGCTGGCACAAAACGTGAAGATGCTGAATATCGCCTGCAAAACGATGGCAGCCGTTGCTTCCGATGTGGTCAAGGAACGAGCAGGTCATCTGCCCGTGCTCGATGTCATCGAAGCAGGCGCCAAAGCCGCTGTAGACGCTTCCGTCAGCAAGACGATCGGGGTCATTGCCACCCCCACCACGATCAATTCCAATGCCTACGCCCGACGCATCGCCTCACTGGATGCCAGCATCCGCGTTTTTTCCCAGCCGTGCCCCCTCTTCGTGCCCCTCGTTGAAGAAGGTTGGCTCGATCACCCCGTGACACGACTAACCACCCAGGAATATTTGAAGCCCGTCCTCGCCGAACAGGTCGATACCCTCGTGTTGGGGTGCACTCACTATCCACTCCTCAAACCCCTGTTACAGGAAGTCGCAGGCGATAAAGTCACCCTAGTGGATTCCGCCGTCACAACGGCCTCGCAAACGGCTCATCTTTTGCGTGAGTTAGCCCTCGCTAACCCCGGAGATCACCCTACCCCCCCGGTCTATCGTTATGTCGTCACCGATGTGCCATTGCGCTTCACCACCATCGGAGAACGGTTTCTGGGGCGGAGTTTGGGGCGGGTAGAGGTCGTATGATTTAGGGTGGAATACATACCCCATCCCCTCCCCAACCCTCCCCCTTGAAGGGGAGGGAGTTAGTCTCCTCCCCCTTGAAGGGGAGGGAATTAGTCTCCTCCCCCTTCAAGGGGGAGGCTGGGAGGGGGATGGGGTCGGTAGATGCCCTAAGTTTCATCATGCGGGATGGGCTTGGCGACCATGCCAGTTAGGTCGACTTCGACAGTTTCAACAGCACCTGATGCAGAAGTCGGGGTAGCTCCGGCAGCAAAGTGGCCCACTGCGGAGCTTCGCGCTTCAGGTGATTGAGCAAACCGCGCCAGCCTACCTGTTCGCTCATCCAGCGTTCCAGAAAAGGTTTGGCCGTATCCCAGAGATCAAGGTCAGGATCGAGCTGTCGCCCCAACCCTTCGATATTGAGCAGGGTTTTTTGTAACAGGACGAGTTGGGGTTGAATCTCGACATTGAAGCGGCGCGAGGTTTGAAAAAGGCGCAGCAACACACGACCAAAGGAAATATCCTTGAGGGGACGGTCGAAAATAGGCTCGCACACCGACCGGATAGCGGCTTCAAATTCATCGGCCCTTGTGCCCGCCGGTGCCCATCCAGATTCAATGTGGGCCTGGGCGACCCGTTTATAGTCCCGTTGGAAGAAAGCCAAGAAATTGACCGCGAGATATTTTTGATCTTTCTCGGATAACGTGCCCACAATGCCGAAATCCAGCGCGATATAGCGGCCATCGGAGGCCACCAAAATGTTACCCGGGTGCATGTCGGCGTGAAAGAACCCATCCCGGAACACCTGGGTAAAGAAAATCTCAACCCCTGCACGCGACAGGGCTTTGAGGTCTACTTTCGCTTCACGCAACCGATCAATCTGGCCGATGGGGATGCCCTGCATACGTTCCATCACCATCACCGTCGAATGACACCAATCCCAGTGAACTTCGGGCACGGACAGCAGCTTTGATCCGGTAAAGTTGCGACGCAGTTGCGAACAGTTGGCGGCTTCGCGCATCAAATCCAGTTCATCCGCCAGATGCTTTTCAAATTCCGCCACCACCTCTTTGGGGCGCAGCCGTTTGCCGTCTGCCCAAAACCGTTCGACTAACCCTGCCACCGAATAAAGCAGCGCGATATCTTGGGCGATGATGGCTTTCATGTGGGGGCGCAGAATTTTAACGGCCACTTCCTTGCCATCGGGAAGCGTCGCAAAATGAACCTGTGCCACCGAAGCCGACGCCACAGGTTCGCGCACAAAACGAGTAAAGACCTGATCTACCGGCTTGCCATAAGCCTTTTCCAGTGTGGCGATAGCCTGTTCCGAAGGGAAAGGCGGCACCTGATCTTGCAGTTTCGCCAGTTCATCCGCGATATCCAGTGGCAAAAGATCGCGCCGAGTGGAAAGAATCTGTCCAAACTTAACAAAGATCGGCCCCAGTTCTACCAGTGCTTCACGCAACCGCACCGCATCGGGCATGACCCGTCCACGGTGTAACCCCAAACGATACGCAATGCGGAGGATTTTAATGAGGCGTAGAAGTCGCAAGATTCAGAGGGCCGGAAAGGAAGGGTGCGAATATAATTCAAAAGATGAACGAAGATAACAACAGTGTTGGGTGGGTTCAGGGTAAATTTGTTTCACGAAGTTATTTCATGTTTCACGTTAGTAACTCAAATCGAAACCTAAAAACACCCCCATGAACGACAAAGACATCGTATCGAAGGATATCCTCAAGCAAATTCTCATGGACATTGCGCGGTTGCTCTTGCGACTGGACGTGGATCAGGCGGAATTTCTTGAAACGGAACACCAGTGCGTTGAAGATCGTCGTGCGGACTTGGTCGCCCGTATGACGGGTAAAGCCGGGCCATTCATCCTGCACATCGAAATACAAAACGACAACGATTCTGGCATGGCTTGGCGCATGTTGCGCTACCGTCACGATATTGGTCGTGCCTACCCGAATGAAGAGGTTCGTCAGATACTCATCTACATTGGTCGTGCGTCGCTCTCCATGCCGGAGTCTCTTCACCAGACT
>JAUYFZ010000059.1 GCA_030689585.1 Rhodocyclaceae bacterium
GGTCAGCGCATGTTGTTCGGGCTGCGTTTGAGGGCAGGCATCTGACAACCCTAAACCATACCGGACACTGGCCTTAACTTAAGTGGACTGCCGCATTGCGGACGGTGACCACAGGCGGGATAGAGGACGTCACGTCGAGCAACTGTATTTCCGGTGCTGCTTGTGCCGGAGCGGGTGTCGGCCCGCAGACACTGCATTATGTGTTGGGTATCCGAACAGTCTAGCGGGAAACTTAATCCCCCTCAGTCTCCCTATGTAAACCGGAGTTGAGGGGGATTATCGTATAAGGGCCATCAATAATTCGGCGTCTGGGCAACGTGCTTTTCGTGGGATGCGTAAAAATGCGCATTCTCGTTTAGGGCACGGGCTGCATCGCCGCTAGCCGTGTCGCCGCAAGTCTTGTTATTTCCGCAACGCTCATCGTGTATACGCGGGTTGGAAAATATTCGTAATTCATTCTTGTTCGCTCCATTGATTTCACGCATCCCGCCGCCCACCATGATGTCGCCGAACTCTCCCAGTTGCGGTTTGCCGTCGCAGTTCCCTTCAGCATATCCGTTGGCATATGGGGTGATGGCGGACGTATTGGTTTTGTCATGTCGGCATTGAGCGACGAGGGCTCCGTGATTCAAACCCATCAAGTGCCCCAATTCGTGAGCCAGTGTATGTGCGCCACAAACGAAGTTGACGACCGCGAAAGCTTTGCGCGTCGATGATATGGCCTCCACTGACTGGTTCACCGCATAGGCACGACCACAACCCGGCTTTCCAAAAACTAAAAGCTTGCCAACCATGGCGACGGTGTAGTCGGCACCGTACTCATGCGCTTTTTGGAACATGACCTCAAATCCATTCCGTTCGTGCGCCATGTCGTCGATGATCTGCACGTCATCCACCGCTACGATTCGGGCAAATTCGACCTGCACGATCTCGGCATTGAGTTCCACTTCGCTGTTGCGGTAATAGCCGTTTAGTTCCGCAACATATTTTTGTAGAGTTGCACGGGTGGTTTGCTGTTGTGCCGCAGTGCGCCCGAGGTCTTCACTGACGATGAAACGAATGTCGATTGTTTCGGCCCATGTCCCGGCACTGGAACACAGCGCCAGAACAAACGTGATGTTCCGCCAGTTCATTTCAAGGAAAAATCAATGAGGGCTCGCGCGTGACAGAACGAATTCAGCGATAGCCAAGGCACGTTTTTTGCGTAACTCGTCCGTCGGGTGTTCCAGTAGCGCACGAACTTCCCGGGTGAATTTGATCAGTCCGATCAGCTCGATCCATTGCGGCAATTTTTGGGTTTCTTCAGCGGTGAAGGGGCTGTGGGTGGTATAGGCAGAAATGAAGGCATCGAATCGGGAAAAGTCGGCCAGATGAATATATTGTTCGGCCAATGAGAACTCAAAAGCACCATCCAATACATCGGCGATACGCGGGCCAAAATAGGCATTGTTGAAATCGAAAAATATTGCCCGGCCTTGCTCATCGGTAATCACATTCTTGGGCGTTACATCGCCGTGATTGTGAACCGCAGGGGCTGCGGCATATAAGGCGTTGCGGTGTTTATCGCTATTGCACAGTTCGGACAATGGGATGAACTTTGTCAGCGCCGCAGCGATTTCTGGGCTGTGCGCGGTGTTGTGCAAATAATTTGTGAACAGCGGCAGCCAAATGGAGCATATATCCTCAAAGGAAAAGTCTTTAACCAAGTCCAGAGACTGGTCGATCTGCACCTGATGGATATTGGCGAGTGCGGCACATGTCTTGTCCAGAGGGTACTCGGGTTGCAGCTGTGCCACTCCGTTGATGCGTTCGAACAACAGGGCAGGGTGCCTCTCAATATTTGCGTCACTTCCTGATGCAGTGGGAATGATGCCCGCAGTTAAAATGCCGCGTTCTTTGAGTTGGGTAATCAGCTTGCCTTCATAGCTTGTATGTTCCGCGATGCGGTTGCGTTTGTAATTTCCCGATACTTTGAAAAGTTTGAGTACGTAGTTATGTTTACCGCTGGATACTTTGTATAGGGCATTTTCGGTGGCGACATTCAGCTTCTCAATAGCGACTTGCGGGAGAGCATATAGCTCGGTGACACGCTGCGCGATATTGGCTTCTTCACCTGTGCGATTGATGATTCCGTCACGTGCGCGGTCATAGAATAGTTGGGCATCGAACTTTTTCAGGAAGGCATCTTTTTCGGCATGATGTCCGCGCGACGGGAAGAATACATACGCATCGATCAGGTGTTCGATGAGCGGCAAATGGGGATAGCTCTTCTGCCATTCAGCGATACCACCCGCAATAGGTATCTGCGTGATGTGATAGATGGCGCACTGGTTGGAAAGTTCGTTCTGTTTGATGAGATGCCAGTGCGCGGGGATGTCTGCTTCGCGTGAAGGATCGATCTCGATCAATATATCCACATCCGATCCCAGCTTCACTTGAGGGCCGTTTACGAACGGTGCAAGGTAACTTCCCATTTCGCCGCGCAACGCCGAACCCATCAGGTAAACCTTATCGACAGCGGAAAATGCGGAAACATCATTTCTGAGTGTGTTGGTAACTTGCTGTAACAAGGCCTTCTGTTCTGGGGCTGGAAAATTCCGTTTGGTCGGTTTTATAAACCATAGTTTGAGGCCGACCAAAAAGTCGCCCCAAGTTTTGTAGAGTACCGCCGCTGCATTTTTGCCACCCTGGCTAGATACGCTGTAGGGAAAAATAACCTGTTGGTTGGCGGGGGAGTACAGCCAAGATTGTTGGTTGATATCGACATTCAATTGCTTCCCTGTGCTGAGCGCAAAATAAAGATCGAGCACTTGGCATTTGATGCGATTGAGTTCATCCGGGTTGATGCCTGTCGCATTGAGGGAGAGAAAGTCGACCAGCCTTTCGGTGGTCTTGTTGCCGCGAATACGCTTGTAATCCAATGCGGATAGTTGAGTGTTAACTTTGGCGACTACCTTGAGTGCGGAGCCCTGATAGCGGTGCTCATATTTTTGCGCATCCAAAGTGAAACCGATGAGTTTGAATATCTCGCGTATCTTGGGGAAGTGATAGGCGGCAACTGCGATAGCCAATAACTCTCCCGGTATATTGCCCGCATCCAAGGTGAAATCGACATCGTTGTCCTCCAGCAATTCAAGCACCTCATCGTAGGTGCTGGCATAGGGGCTATCAACATCGAGATTTTTAAACAACTTGGCAATCTGGCGGAATTCGGCTTCATTGAACAGCAGTTTGTAGTTGCGGCAGTGGAAATGGAATCCATCACTGCACTCTTCCAGAGAGAAACGTTGTTGGTGATATTTGACATCGTGCTTGAGCAGCGACTCTGTCCAGATGCGGACATCATCCTGATTGGCATTAGGCAGCTTGCCGTCCTGATAATTTTTTTCGTTGATAATGGTTTGCAATTCCTGCGACTGTTTGCGGAACGCATCACAAATATCTTCAAACTCGCCCCGGCTTAACTCGATGCGCAAGTCGCGATAATGGATGTGGATATTTTCCTCCATGTCGAGGAAAAAATGCTGATGGCGCTGTTTGCCCAACATATTTCCACGATAGAGCATTTTCTTGATAACACCCATGATGCTTAACTCTCCAGAAGTCACTCAATAATTGATGCCGTTGATCGGGTCTCTTGTTCGGATTCTAAATCAAATTGATGCGAAGTGACCTGGTTCTGATTCTGCAAAATACTTCTCCGCCAGTTGGGCGGGCGATGAAAATTGAAAAGCAGACCTGATTAGCCACGAAGTTCAGCAGGTTGCAGTCCACCGTTTTGCTCCCCTCGCCACTTGTGGGAGAGGGGCTGGGGGAGAGGGTGCGCACAGGAAAATGAGGTTTTATTAACGGTTTTCCCTCTCCCTAACCCTCTCCCACAAGTGGGCGAGGGGACTGCTGAACTTTGTGGCTAATCAGGAAAGCAGATGATCGGCAGTTTTAATGCCCGATAAAAAAGCGGGATTCCTTTCACAGGAATCCCGCCTTTTTATGCGGCTACGCTTACAGGATTACCACTCGATTTTATCAATATTAGAGAAGTCGATCGTCCCATGTTCGGTAGTGATATGGCCTGACATATTGTCACCGACAATGTTTCCGTCTTTGTCAGTGCCATGATCCCCATCAATCTCGACTGTCCAGCCGCCTGAAGAAGGTCCCCCTCCCAGATCAATTTCAATTGTGTCAGTCCAGTTGCCGCTGCCACCGCCATCTACCGTTGAATTACCGGAGAAATCGCCGAAGGTGAACACATCGTCCCCCTGGCCTCCATTCATGACATCGTTGCCGTCAGAAGCTTCAAAGGTGTCGTCGCCCTTTCCTCCTGACAGCGTGTCGTTACCATCGCTACCAGTTAGATGGTCGTCACCCTTGGTGCCATTATCAGTGATGCCGTCCTTGGAGTCTTTGGAGTCGCTGCTGTCCTCGGAGTCGCTGCTGTCCTCGGAGTCGCTGCTGTCCTCGGAATCGTTGCTGTCCTCTGTAGTTGATGTAGGAGCAATCGTACTCACTGGGGCCGTAGTCGAAACCGGAGCCGTTGTGCTTACCGGTGCCGTAGTCGATACAGGGGCGGTCGTACTCACCGGAGCCGTTGTGCTCACTGGAGAGGTAGTTGAAACCGGAGCAGTCGTGCTGACTGGAGAGGTAGTTGAAACCGGAGCAGTCGTGCTGACTGGAGAGGTAGTTGAAACCGGAGCAGTCGTGCTGACTGGAGAGGTAGTTGA
>JAUYFZ010000051.1 GCA_030689585.1 Rhodocyclaceae bacterium
TAGGGGTGAATCGCCATGTGAGCATAACGATCGGCACTCGTAGCCTGCGAAGAAATGATGATGCGGGCATCTAAAGCCAGCGCACCGGTTTCATCCACCAGCAAGGGGTTAATGTCGAGTTCTTTAATCCAAGGAAGCTCGCATACCATTTCTGAGACCCGCAGCAACACATCTTCAAGCGCATCGAAATTAATCGCCGGACGGTTGCGGAATTCACCTAACAGTTTCATCACACGGGTACGCTGCATTAAATCGCGCACCAGATAACGGTTTAACGGTGGCAAGGTGACCGCACGATCCTGTGCGGCTTCCACGTCGACACCGCCACTGCCAAAAACAATCACCGGACCTAACACGGGATCACTGGTCACCCCCACCAATACTTCCCGCGCATTCGGACGTACCAGCATGGGTTCGATCACGACCCCATCAATCTTGGCCTCTGGACAGCGGGAACGTACTTCGGTGAGCATTCCGGCGTAGGCGGAACGCACGGCGTGACCGTTGGATAACCCCAGACGCACGCCACCGACATCGGATTTATGGCTGATGGTTTGCGAGTTGATCTTCATGGCCACAGGAAAGCCCATCTGTTGAGCGATGAGCATGGCTTCTGTCGGGTCGCGGGCAATAGTGGTTTGGGCGACAGGAATGCGGAAAGAGGCCAGCAGAGCTTTGGATTCCACCTCGGTTAATGTATGACGGCCATGAGAGAGAGCCGCTTCGATAATCATGCGTGCGCCTTCTACGTCGGGTTCTGCCCCCCGTGTGATTGGACCAGGAGTCTGCATCAACAATCGCTGGTTTTCATAATAGGCAGACAGGTAAGAAAACACTTCTACGGCCGGTTCCGGTGTGGAAAAACTAGGAATGTCCGCCAACTTGAAGCACTGCCGACCTTCGGCTACCTGTGCTTCCCCCATCCAGCAGGCGATCACGGGTTTACTGGATGCTTTTGCAACCGCCACCACGGCTTGTGCTGCTTCGGTTGGTCGTGTCATCGCTTGAGGGGTCAGCATCACCAAGGCCCCATCAATGTTGTCATCGGCAAGACAGGCTTCTGTGGCGGCACGATAACGCTCTGCGGTAGCATCTCCGATGATGTCGACGGGGTTGCCATGCGACCAAGTGGCGGGCAAAACGGCATTGAGTGCCTCCATCGTTTGAGGAGCCAAACTTGCCAAAGAAAGACCCAAGTCAACCGCACGGTCGGTCGCCATTACACCAGGGCCGCCACCGTTGGTAATGATAACCAACCGATTGCCGGTCGGTTTGATGTGGGAAGACAGCGCACGAGCCGCCGCAAACAACTGCAAAATGCTGGTAACACGCACCACACCGGCACGACGGATAAGCGCGTCAAACACGGCATCAGACCCCACCAGTGCGCCCGTGTGAGAAGCGACCGCTTTGGAACCCGCCTCATGTCGACCCACCTTGACGAGCACCACCGGCTTGATTCGGGCCGTGGCACGCAGCGCGCTCATAAAGCGGCGGGCATCGCGGATGCCTTCGATATACATCAAGATGCTTTTAGTGGCGGGATCGTACGCCAGATAATCGAGCACCTCGCCAAAATCCAGTTCTGCCGAAGCCCCCGTGGAGATAACGCTTGAAAAACCGATACCGTTCGATTCCGCCCAATCCAGCATCGCCGTGCACAGCGCACCGGATTGAGAGACGAGAGCCAGATCGCCGGATAATGTGGCACCCTTGCTAAAGGTGGCGTTAAATCCAATGGCAGGTCGTTGCACCCCTAAGCAATTCGGACCGATGAAACGAATGCCATGTTTTTGGGCGATTGCAATAATCGCTTCTTCGAGGGCGATGCCCGCAGGTCCTACCTCACGAAAACCCGCAGAGAGAACAACCGCATGACGAATGCCGCGTGCGCCACAGGCTTCCAGGATTTTCGGGATAGTAGAAGCAGGGGTAGCGATAAGAGCGAGTTCAGGGGTTTCGGGCAGATCGTCTGCACTGGCATAACACCGCACACCGTAAATTTTGTCGTGCTTTGGGTTGACGGGATAGACCGATCCTTTGTAATCGCGCAGATTATTGAAGAGGATGCCAGCAACGGAGTTTTCTTTCTCGCTGGCCCCAAAAACAACCACGGAACGGGGCATAAAGAGCGGATGCAGGTAATGATAGGCCATGATTTCCTCGTATTAAGAAACGTCAACTACTTTGATTCCAGCCTTGCTGGCCGCAGAAAGCTGCCGGTGATCGGCTGATGCGAAAATGTCGGGTTGATAGACCAATGCACAGGCGACATGGATCGCATCCATGGCGCGTAACGGATTCGATTCGAGTAACAAAACAACAGAAACCAGTACTTCTGGAGTAATTTGGCAGATGTCGATATTGGAGAGATCTGTCAACGCATTTGCTTTTAGTTTTTGATAAACGGATTTGCTGCATCTTTTTTCTCGAACAAGACGAGACAGCGTGGAAACGAGTTCAGGTAGACAGATAACACTAACGACAAGCCCCTCCGCTTGTTGGCCTACCGTATGCACACAAGTCGGAGCATCTTACTCCTCCCCCTTCAAGGGGGAGGCCGGGAGGGGGATGGGGGAATGAAGACTCCATATAATTCAATCAGTTACAAATACAATGCCATAGATACCCCATCCCCACCATAACCCTCCCCTTGAAGGGGATGGAACTTGGTGCGTCTCTTTTTCCATGTGCAATCAACAAGTTAAAAGATGTGTGCATACGGTAGGCTTGTTGGCAAAGTGTCATGACTTTGTCGGAACCTTGTTCGGTGACATACCGTTTCGCAAAGGCAGAAGTGTCGAAGAATACTTTCATGCGGATTGATTCCGATCATTCAGTATTTCCTGACTTAACGAGAGACCTTTCATGGTGAGTGGGTGTGCGGCTCGTTTCCACGAAAGAGTTTCAGAACGAATGGGCACAATTTCCGCAATGGGTTTTCCGTGTCGAAATACGCGCACCGTTCCGCCGCCTTCAATAGCATCAAAATAATTCTTAGCGTTATTGCGTAATTCAGTGAAGGTAGCATTTAGCATGGCATCTCCCATTTGTGAATGGGCATTATGATGTACATAATTCAAGCTCAGGTCAAGATTTAAATCCACCTCCTTCTATCATGCAAACCGCCTACATCACCCATACAGATTGCCTCAAACACGAGATGGGATCACACCATCCAGAGTGTCCTGCCCGTCTTCATGCGATTCGCGATGAACTGATCGCCTCGCGGCTTGATGATTATTTGAAGCATTATGAAGCTCCCTTAGCGCAGGATTCGCAATTAATGCGGGTGCATGATGCCGCCTATGTCGAATCCATCCTTGCCGCTTCGCCGCAGACGGGAATGGTCGAATTGGACGGAGATACGATGATGACCCCCTACAGTTTGCAAGCTGCTTATCGCGCAGCCGGAGGGGCTGTCATGGCGGTTGATCTGGTGAGGCAGGGCATGGTCGCCAACGCTTTTGTCGCCTGCCGTCCGCCGGGGCATCATGCGATGCGTGATCGTGCGATGGGATTTTGCATCTTCAATAACCTTGCGGTTGCGGTTGCTCACGCATTAACAGAGCATGGCGTTAAGCGCGCAGCCATTGTCGATTTCGATGTCCACCACGGCAATGGCACGGAAGATATTTTCAGGAACGACCCTCGTGTGCTGCTTTGCTCTACGTTTCAGCATCCGTTTTACCCTGGATGCGGCGCGGATACTGTCAATGAGCATATCGTCAACGTTCCTTTACCCGCTGGAACCACTGGGTCGCAATACAGGGAAGCTTTCACGGAACACGTACTCCCGCGCCTAGCCAACTTTCAGCCGGACATGCTGTTCTTTTCCGCCGGATTTGACGGTCATCGCGATGACGACATGGGGCAGTTCAACCTGACGGATGACGATTACCGCTGGATTACCCAAGAATCCATGACACAGTCTGCCACTTCGCAGGTTATTTCCATACTGGAAGGCGGTTACAATCTACCTTCGTTAGGGCGTAGTGCAGCGGCACATATTCGCGTCTTGGCGGGGTTGTGATCGTGTTTTCGTCCAAGAATAAACCTGCCTCTGGAGCATAGAAGATGGATCGTTGCCTCATTGTTTTCGACATCGATACTAAGTGTCTGGAAAAAAATTACAACAACTCAAGCTGGAATAATGCCTATGGGGACATACGGCGAGTACTCAACAAGCACCGATTCAACAACATTCAAGGCACGGTGTACTTGAGCGAAATTGGTGTGCGTCAAGCGCATGGCACGCTTGCTCTTCAGGATGTGTCTATCAGGTTTGCTTGGTTTGAAAAGTGCGTGTCGAATGTCCAGTTCTATGACTTGGCGGATGATTTCAATGCACAGTTTATCGTTGATGGAATCGCTCAAGCGAGAGAAGCCTTTGAGCGCAGGATTGCTGGGCTACGTCAGCAATTGATTGACGCAGGGTTACCGCCCGCCAAGGTGGATGAGATTATTGGTCAGCAAACTTTTTCATTGGAACATGCGACACAAGGTACTTTGCCGCTAGGAAACAATAGAGGACAAACCACGGTTTTTTGATAACTTCGTTGGTCTCGTCCTTTCCTTCCGTGGGAAAACCGTGGTCTATCCTCTATTGGCTTGTTTTAATATGAAAACTGTAATCGTACGCGGGCCGCAACCCCTTGGCCTTCAACACTTTCGATGTTGAGTTCGCCCCCCATGTGTTCAATCAATCGTTTGGAAAGTGCGAGATCGAGTCCGATGCCGTTGTGAGTGCGTGTGGAACTGGCATCTGCTTGACGGAACGGGGTGAACAGATGAGGCATGAAGGAAGCAGAAATGCCGACTCCAGTATCCGTGACAGTCAAAAGCATTTCTACTCCATCGGGCGTTACCTTTGCAGCTTCCACGGATAGCGTGATCTTGCCCGACTGGGTAAAGTCCAAGGCATTTCGTAGCAGCACGGTCAGTACCTGTTTCAGGGTATTGATATCTCCGGTCATAACCCGGTTGAATTCTTGCCCGATTGTGCAGAAAACTTCAACTTTCTTGGTTTTTCTGTTTGATGTCATGAGCGAAAATAGGTGATGGATTTCTGTGGCGGGATTGAATACGACCTGCGCTGATTTCAACGTGCGAGCTTCGAGTTGTGCGTAGTTGAGAATGGTTCGAACGATGTGCGCCAGATTTTCGCCAGACGAAAGAATGTCCTGCAACATGGATCGGCGGTCTGGCGAGGTTTCGTCATCCTCCATCAATTGTGACAGACCGATGATGGCATTGAGGGGGGTGAGCAATTCGTGACTCATCGTCTGGAGGAATTCCGACTTTGCTCGATTCAGGGATTCGGCGGTCTCTCTGGCTTGACGCATGGATCGTGCATCGGCCAGTTTGGCCGTAGCCTCGATGGCAATACCGACCATGGCAATCGGTTCGCCTGATGCATCGCGGCGAACGGCTTTGTACACTTCCAGATCATGTATTTGTCCGTCGGCCATAGGCAACTGTTGAATGGTAACAGTCGGCGTTTTGCTGGCCCGTGCTTTCGCGTCGGAGGCAAGGCACGACGGGACGAACTGTTCCGGCAACAGCATCGAGTAATGCTCGACAGCCAGAAATTGCGCTTCCGTCAAACCGATAGCCTCGCAGAATGCACGATTGACGAAAGAAAGTTTCCCCTTGCCGTTGTGCATCCAGATGCCAACGGGAGCGATATCGAGAATCATTGACAGTTGCTCGCGTGCTTTTGCAACAATTTCGCAATTCTCGGCGCAGTCAGGAGTTCCACGCTCTATAGTCTTACTTTTCGTGATGGCTGGACGATTGAACATGATGCAGCTCCATGCACTAAAAAGTGACATGTTAGCGCAACTCATATATTAAGATGAAAAATGTTCGTGATAGAAGGGCATCTCAATGAGTACTGAACAGATTCGTCGTTGGCATTCTCAATCGGATGGAAAGGGGCTGGCGCGGGTTGTGTCGGCTGAAATACTGCATCTTGCCGACATTGCGTTGGCAGATAGAGGAGTTTTCCACCTCGTACTGGCGGGAGGAAGTTCCCCCCGTGTCATCTATGAAACCTTGCGCGAGGCTGATGCTGATTGGCCCGTGTGGCATATCTGGTTTGGGGATGAACGCTGTCTTGCTCCCGATGACGCTGCACGTAACAGCCGTATGGCCGCAGAGTGCTGGCTCGATCATGTCGACATTCCAGCGGAACATGTCCATATTATTCCGACCGAACAGGGGGCGAAAGTGGCAGCGGCTGCCTATGCCAATCTGTTGGCAGGCGTGGGTGATTTCGATCTGGTGCTGCTGGGGTTAGGCGAAGACGGCCATACGGCCAGCTTATTTCCGAATCATGCGTGGGGGGCCGAACCCGATGCGCCAGAGGTGTTGGCGGTTTTCGATTCGCCTAAACCGCCGTCTGAACGGGTTTCCCTTTCGGCACGTCGTTTGAGTGCTGCACGGCAGGTTTTCTTTATCACGGGCGTGTCAGGAAAAGAGTCGGCTTTGTCTGCCTGGCGCAAAGGAGAATCGATTCCGGCGGCGGCTATTACTCCGGCAAGCGGTGTGGATATTTTTACGATCCATGATGCGTGATTTCATCTAGGCTTGAAACGTCATCGTGCTGACGCTGGTTAGCCTGGTGATGTCGCAAGACCAGCCACATACTGCTCGTCACGAACAGGCCGAACAGGATAATCACCGTATCAATTGAACACCCGAATCCGATAAGGGCGGAATACAACCCTGTCATAGCGAGAATCGACAGGTTTTCGTTGAAGTTTTGTACGGCGATGGAATGCCCCGCTCCCATTAAGATATGGCCGCGATGTTGCAGCAGGGCGTTCATGGGGACGACAAAAAAACCGGAAAGAACGCCCACGATGATGAGTAACGGCACTGCAAATTCCATGTCATGGACGAAAACCAACCCGATGACCATGATGCCCATCAGGATGCCTAGCGGAATGACGCGCACCGATAAGCGCATCGTGACGGTTTTAGCCGCCAGAATGGCCCCGACGGCGACCCCGACAGCCACCATCCCTTGCAGCATACTGGCTTTGGAAAGGTTCAGTTCCAATGCCACGCTAGCCCATTCGATGACGATGAATTGAAGGGTGGCCCCCGCCCCCCAGAAAAGCGTTGTCACCGCTAGGGAGACTTGTCCCAAGCGATCACGCCAGAGCAATTTCAAGCAGTGGTTGAATTCATGGAAAAGGTAGAGGGGGTTTCTTTTGAGTGGTTTGTGATCGACTCCTGTATCAGGAATGAACAGGTTGAACAGGGCAGCGATCAGATACAGCCCCCCGATTAGGGTGAGATTGATTTCGGTGGCGGTATCTATGCTGGTGTCGATTCCTGGCAAATCAAAGGAGAGCAGGGCGAAAGTAACATCCGGGTTAATCAACGCACCGCCCAATACCACCCCGAAAATGATAGCAACGACCGTTAAACCTTCGATCCAGCCGTTGGCAACGACCAACAACCGATGGGGAAGGTATTCGGTGAGGATGCCGTATTTGGCGGGCGAATAAGCGGCGGCTCCTAACCCTACGACGGCATAGGCCACGAGCGGTGGTACTTCAAAAAACATCAGACTACAACCAAAAATCTTGATGCCATTGGCGATAAACATGACACGCCACTTCGACATGGAATCGGCGAAAGCACCCACAAAGGCGGCAAGAAAAACGTAGGAGAGCGTAAAACTCGTCTTGAGCAAAGGCTCATAGCCCGCCGGTGCCTGCATATCGCGCAAAATGGCGATGGCGGCAATCAGGAGGGCATTGTCGGCTAACGCAGAAAAAAATTGCGCCGCCATTATGTGATAGAAACCGGTGGTCATGACGTTTTAAGGTGTAAAAATTTCCCCATCCCCCTCCCAGCCTCCCCCTTGAAGGGGGAGGAGTATCTCTCCTTCCCCTTCAAGGTGGAGGAGACTAACTCCTTCCCCTTCAAGGGGGAGGAGACTAACTCCCTCCCCTTCAAGGGGGAGGAGACTAACTCCCTCCCCTTCAAGGGGGAGGAGACT
>JAUYFZ010000062.1 GCA_030689585.1 Rhodocyclaceae bacterium
CGAATCGCCACCCCGCATCATGAAACATGCCCCATTGACCCCCATCCCCTCCCCAACCCTCCCCTTGAAGGGGAGGGAGAGATGCTCCTCCCCCTTCAAGGGGGAGGCTGGGAGGGGGATGGGGAATGTGTTTCACGTTAATCAACAAGGGGAACGATACACTATGAATCGTTCTTTCGGTATTCAAACATGACTATCTCACATCAGGCACCTGCCACCCTTCGCGCCATTTCGCCCTATTTGCCCGGTAAGCCGATCACTGAACTGGCCCGTGAAATTGGCTTGCCGGTCGAACGTATCGTTAAGCTGGCCTCTAACGAAAATCCGCGTGGCATGAGTCCGTTGGCGCGTGTGGCGGTTGAACATGCAATCGCAGGGATTGCGCGGTATCCCGATCAGTTTGATCTTGTAAAGGCATTGTCTGACCGCTTGGGTGTGGGGGAGGATCAGATCGTGCTGGGCAATGGCTCCAACGATGTGCTTGATCTCGTGGCCCGCGTCTTTCTGGCACCGGGTCGCTCGTCCGTGTTTTCGGAACATGCTTTCGCTGTCTATTCGTTGGCGACTCAAAGCACGGGGGCGGAAGGTATCGTCGCACCGGCCACCCATTATGGACACGACCTTTCTGCAATGCGGGCCGCCCTTCGGCCTGATACACGTCTGGTCTGGATTGCTAACCCGAACAATCCCACGGGAACCTATCTGCCTTCCGCGCAGATTCGCGCATTCCTTGAAACCGTGCCAGACGATGTGGCGGTGGTGTTAGATGAGGCTTATAACGAATATCTACCGCCCCGCGTGGAGTCGGTGGCTTGGTGTCGGGATTTCCCGAATCTCATCATTACGCGCACCTTTTCAAAAATTTACGGACTGGCGGGTTTGCGCGTGGGTTATGCGGTGACCTCCCCAGAGGTAGCCGATCTGATGAATCGCGTGCGCCAGCCTTTTAATGTGAATAACCTGGCACTGGCCGCCGCCACCGCCGCATTGGACGATCATGTTTTTGTGGCTGAAAGTTACCGGTTGAATCAGGAAGGAATGGAACGAATGGTGGCCGGTGTGAAGCATCTGGGGCTGGAACATATTCCTTCTCACGGTAATTTCATCAGCATAAAGGTTCGCAATGCCTTGATCGTGAATGAAAAGCTCTTGAAACAGGGCATCATCGTTCGACCGATTGCCGGTTATGGTTTGCCCCATCATCTGCGGGTGACGATTGGGTTGCCGTCTGAAAACGAACGTTTTCTGACGGCACTAGAAGGAGCACTTTGATGAAAGTAGTGATCTGCGGGGTTGGGTTGATCGGCGGTTCCTTCGCTCTGGCTCTGAAGGCGGCAGGCGTGGCGACGGAAATCGTCGGTTTGGGCCGTACCCGTGCCCCTCTGGAAGAAGCCCTAGCGTTGGGCGTGATAGACAGTATTGCCGACGATTGGTCGGATGCCTTGCGCGATGCGGCCTTGGTACTGCTAGGGATGCCGGTAGGCCAAATGACCCCGGTGATGGCCGCCTTGGTGCCTCATCTGGCCCCTGGCACGGTGGTCACGGATGGGGGAAGTACCAAGTCCGATGTGGTCGCGGCGGCTCGTGCTGTTTTTGGCGAAAAAATAAATCAATTCGTTCCGGGACATCCCATCGCCGGCGCGGAAAAAAGTGGCGTTTCAGCGGCGAAAACTGATTTGTATCGCGGTAAGCGAGTCGTTCTGACTCCTCTGCCGGAGAACGTGCCCACGGATGTGGCGAAGGTGCGTGCGGCTTGGGAAGCCTGCGGAGCCGTCGTGTCGGCCTTGTCTCCAGAAACACATGACCGTGTTTTCGCAGCAGTCAGTCATCTGCCGCACCTGCTGGCTTTCGCGCTGGTGCATGATCTGGCCGCTCGTGACAATGCCGATCAGCTCTTTGGCTTTGCCGCCGGTGGATTTCGGGATTTCACCCGTATTGCGAGTAGCCATCCTGAGATGTGGCGCGATATTTGTCTGGCGAATCGCTCCGCCTTGCTGAAAGAGCTTGATAGTTACATGGCTGAATTGATGAGAGCACGGGTACTGCTGGCTGCCGCAGATGCACCGGGTCTGGAAACGTTGTTTGCCACGGCACGAGATAGACGAGAGGCCTGGGTTAACGCCAGCCCCCCTTCGCCCCCCTTTCGGGGGGGTCTCATCGGCTCGCTGCACTCGATTGTTACGGGGCACTCCGAATGAGTGTATTTCACGTTAACGGACATGGCTTGTGCCACCTCGTATCATGAAACTTGCCCCATTGACCCCCATCCCCACCCCAACCCTCCCCTTGAAGGGGAGGGAGACAACCGATGCGCCTTGCTCCTCCCCCTTCAAGGGGGAGGCTGGGTGGGGGATGGGGAATGTGTTTCACGTTAAGTTCAGTGCCAGTAACGCCTGCGCATGGTGCGTGTTGAAACAATGGAGGCGGTATTTAACGCAATCACCAATGCCCCATCGGCATCGGTTCTCCATTGACGAACTCCTTCATAACGTGTCACCACGTCCTCCTTGGGATGCCCATATCGGTTGCGATATCCGACGGGGAAGATGACGTTTTGCGCGTTCACCGCCTCAATGAATTCCGGTGTGGAGGAGGTCCGACTTCCGTGATGAGGAACCAATAAAATATCGGCGCGGAGTTGATCTTTATGTCGGGCGAGAATGGCTCTTTCTGCCACGGCTTCTATGTCGGACGTGAGCAAAATGCTCTTTTGCCGTGTCGACACTTTCAGCACGCAACTCATGTTATTGGTCTTTTTGGTGCGTACTTCTTCACGGGAAGGATGCAATAGTTCGAAGCGCACCCCCTCCCACTCCCAAGCATCGCCCTCGGCACAGGGGCGATGAGAAGAGGCAGAAGATGCACCGGTCAAGAGTGTGTGATCTTCGGGCAGAGAAGTCATCAGCCAATCCGTGGGTACGTTTTCCAGCACAGAAACCGCCCCTCCCGAATGATCGTTGTCTGCGTGGGTGACCACCATGCCATCCAGACGGCGGACTCCCGTGGCACGCAAATAGGGCACGATGATGCGGTTGCCGCTGTTGGCTTCAGCAGAGAAAGTCGGCCCTGTGTCGTAGAGAAGATCATGCCGGGCCGTTTGCACATGGACAGCCAACCCTTGGCCAACATCGAGGATGGTCACCATGGCCTCGCCTTCCACAGGTCGGAGGGGCGGCAGAAGCAGCATGGGTAAAAAGGCCCCCACCCCCACCCATCGAAAGGGAACGCCTCGCGGCAGCAACAACCCCATGCCGCCTATCAGGGCCAGTATCAGTGTCCAAAACGGGGGGGCGTGCTGTTGCCAGACAGCCCAGGGAGAAGCGGACAATCCTTCAAGCAGTTTCATCAAAAACTTGATGATCCCATGGGCGAACATGAGCGCGGCATCGCTCAGAGGCAGGGTTCCCAGGAGAGCTAGTGGCGTGACCATGAAACTCACCACAGGAATGGCGACGGCATTGGCCAGTGGCGAGAGAATGGAAAATTGCTGGAAAAGTGCCAGCAGGATCGGCAAAAGTCCGAGTGTCATCGCCCACTGCGCACGTCCCCAAAGATGGAGGGGATGAAGTCGTCCCACCTGTCCGATACCGGTGTAGAACAAAAAGCCCACCGCGCAGAAGGAGAGCCAAAAACCTGCGGACAGCACGGCCCAAGGATCCCACAAGAGCACGCATCCCAAGGCGAGGGCTAGTGTTCGGCTGGGAGCCATGTTTCGTCCCGTTAGAAGGGTGGCAGCCACAACGCCCAGCATGAGAAGGGTGCGTTGGGAGGGCACGGCAAATCCAGACAGCAGACAGTAGGCCAGCGCACTGATAAAACCGGCGAGGGCGGCGGCTTTTTGTGCGGGAAGTTTCAGCATCAATCGGGAAGATCGTCGCCACAATCGTGAGGTCAACCAGGCAAATAAAGCGGCAATCATCGTGATATGAAGCCCGGAGATACTCATCAGATGCGTGGTTCCCGTGCGGGAGAACACCTGCCACAACGCGGGGTCGATGGCATTTTGATCTCCAATCGCCAAGGCAATCAGAATGCCGACATAGGGAGAGGATTCGGCGGGTAGCACGTGATAAAAACGCGCCCGAATGGATTCCCGCAGACGCTCGATGGCGTAACGGGGATGCATCACGAAAGCATCCAGACGACGGGCTTCTTCTTTGGGACGCACATATCCCGAGGCTCGAATGTTGTGTTCAAACATCCATGCTTCGTAATCGAACCCATGAGGATTGAGATTGCCATGAGGCCGTTTTAACCGCACCACGAATTGCCATCGTTCGCCGGGAAGCAGTTTCTGTCCCATCCGATACCAAGCCAGTGAAATATGGCGTGGCACGGGCAATGTGGCCGATTCAACATCGAAATCGACACGCATTCCACGATCATGGTTCTGTGCCATTCCCGCCACGACACCGATCACGGTGATGTCCTGCCCTTCGCTCGTCGTGGGAAGATGATCGGTCAAACGATGCTGGGCTAGGATACCTGCCCAGGCGATCCCCAACAGACAGGCGGCCACCGGTGCAATAAGGCGGTAACGGCGAGAGGCCGCAAACAACAACGTACCGACGAGCGCACAGGTCATCAGAACCGTGGTCGTCGGTAAATCGGGTTGCAGTTGCAGCCAGGCAATGCCAGCGGCAAAAGAAAGAATCGTGAGTCTCAAGGGGAGGAGGGGAGTTTCAACGTTGGCGTGTAAAATCTGAGGGATGAAAAAATTATTCAAACGCTACCTCCCCGATCATACGGCTGTTCGGAATAACCGTTGCTTGGCAATTTTTGGTGAGTCGTTGCTACATCCCCGGTTGTGGCATTTGAATCGTCATTCAGCGGCAGGGGCGGTAGCGGCGGGGCTTTTTTGCGGAATGCTACCGGCTCCCTTTCAGATGCTGACAGCGGCCATCTGTGCCGTGAAATTCAGGGTCAACCTGCCCTTGGCGATTTTGACCACGCTCTACACCAATCCGTTGACGATCATTCCGTTGTATGTCGTGGCTTTTGAGATTGGGAAATTCATACTGGACATGATGGGACTCGAAGGAAGCGGCCGATTTGTGGCTCCCCCTGAATTCAGTATCACCAATATGGGCCCATGGTTGAGTACTGCGGCGCATTGGCTGATGAATTTGGGAAGATCATTGGCGGTAGGCATCGTGGTATTTGGCGCAGCATTGGCCGTGATCGGTTATTTTGCAGTGCACTGTCTCTGGCGGTTCGGATTGATCCGTGCATGGCGCGCCCGTGCGGCTAAGCGAGGGTAGGTGATGTATCCACGTTCCCTAATTTTCGCCTTGTCTCCTGAAACGGCACACAACCTAGCGATCAATGCGTTGCATTATTTGGGGAAAATTGCCACGGGACACCCCTTTCCCGCTCCTCCAGTGACGGTGATGGGGCTGAATTTTCCGAATCGCGTGGGACTTGCTGCGGGTCTGGATAAAAATGGTGAGGCCATTGACGGCCTGGCTACCCTAGGATTTGGATTTTTGGAGATTGGCACGATCACCCCCCGTCCGCAACCGGGTAATCCGAAGCCGCGTCTGTTTCGACTACCCGAAGTGGAGGGCATCATCAACCGCATGGGGTTTAACAATCAGGGAGTGGATGCCCTGATTGAAAACGTCAAGGCGGCGCGTTACCGGGGCATTCTAGGCATCAACATTGGAAAGAACTTTGATACGCCGATTGAAAAAGCGGCAGAGGACTATCTCATCTGCCTCGATAAAGCCTATGCAGTGGCCAGTTACATCACGGTCAACATTTCCAGTCCGAACACAAAAAACCTGCGGCAGTTACAAGGAGCTTCGGAACTGGATGCGCTACTGGGCGCGCTCAAGGCACGTCAGACGGCATTGGCAGACCAGCAGAGTCGGTATGTTCCGTTGGCCCTGAAAATCGCCCCTGATCTGGACGAAGGGCAGATCATCGAAATCGCCGATGCCCTGCGTCGTCATCGAATCGATGCCGTCATCGCCACCAACACAACGCTGGCCCGCGATGCCGTGGCACAACTGCCCCACGGCCATGAGGCGGGAGGACTTTCCGGTGCGCCTCTTTTTGAAAAATCGACGACCATCGTTCGGATTTTGGCGAATGCGTTGCGGAGCGAAATTCCAATTATCGCCGCCGGAGGCATCACAAACGCTGAAACAGCTAAAGCAAAACTAGACGCAGGAGCCGCGTTGGTGCAACTCTATTCTGGACTCATCTATCGAGGCCCGACTTTGGTCAAGGAATGCGTGAGGGCTACCTTGTACTCAATCAAAACTGACCACTAGACGTTTACCGAGCACTGCCGCAGTGCGCTCAAGCTGTCTTAATGTTGGGTTGTTTGCTGGCGTTTCTAATTTTTGAGCAACCGCCCAAGAGGTTTTCAGTGCGCGGACTAAATCTGCTAGGTTTTTCCCCTCTTTTTCGCGTGTTTGACGAACTAAAACAGCCGCTTGAATTGATGCAGAAGGTTCAATCCAAACTCCAGCAGACAGTTTTGAAGGGGAAGGAAGTCCTTCATTACTGGCAATGCGCTCTGTCAAACACAAGTCCAAGACCTCAGACGCATTAAACAAGGCTGAACTTTTGTCGTCAGCTTCGCTGATGGCTTCTGGTATATCAGGGAAGGTGATAACGAAACCACCTTCTTCTGCTGGCTCAAAGTTGGCAAAATATCCAATTGTGTTCATCTTAGCGAGCGAAGCGAGTCCGCTGCAATGCAGTGTTAGGCAAATTTGTTGAATTGACGGGGGGAGCCAAAATCTGGATGCCGGTCGCCTTCAGCTTAGCCTCGCCAAGTTGTATCTCTTTGAACAGTGCACCCAGATTTTTGCCATACTTAACACCAATTGCGTCCTTG
>JAUYFZ010000072.1 GCA_030689585.1 Rhodocyclaceae bacterium
GGATATGCCGCCCGATAATTACGAGACTTGTTTGTCCCTTCATTTTTACCCCATCCCCTCCCCAGCCCTCCCCTTGAAGGGGAGGGAGATTGGTACTGCCCTCCCCTTCAAGGGGAGGGAGGCCGCAACAACCGCTTCGAGTACCCACTACAAACCGCATAGAGCCTCAAAAGTGTAAGTGATTCCTTCAAAAACCAAAGAGGCATCGACAAAGTCAATCCCATGCTTTTTGCTGTTGGAAACCCGCTTCGCTTCTGACCATGTGAACCTCATGGCCACAGCGTATATACATTACGTCAAGGCACCCGTAAAGACGATGAATGCGGATGTAATCTAGCACGGAAGAGGGAATGTCTGGAGGATTCCCCTGTTGTAGAGCGGTACGCACTGTCGTGGAGGAAACGGTACCTGCCGAGATTATAAAAGGGGTATGGGGCGCAACATGGGCCGTCCAATCGGAGCCTGGGCGCGA
Organism: Rhodocyclaceae bacterium; assembly: GCA_030689585.1. GTDB lineage: Bacteria > Pseudomonadota > Gammaproteobacteria > Burkholderiales > Rhodocyclaceae > Nitricoxidivorans. Next base: position 473 of record JAUYFZ010000072.1, read on the forward strand.
AGCTACTGCGATGTGAGCTAACCGTAAAATGTCTTGCCACCGATACCAAGTGGTCAGCCCCAGAAAAGCATCGGCCCCCATCAACAGCACGAGCGGACGTTTTTCGACGAGGCGCAACCGTTCTAGGGTATGAATCGTATAGCTTGGTTCCGATGACATGACCTCGGAATCGTCCACCTGCCAATCGCTATGGTAGACATGATCGGCTAAGCCTAAGCGCACCATCGCCAGACGATCAGTGGCTGAAGCCACCGGCGGTGGGCGATGCGGCGGGCAGCCCGCAGGAATCCAAAGAATGCCGGACAGCCGAAGCTGACGCATGGCTTCTTCAGCCAGTTTCAGATGCGCCGTATGAAGGGGATCGAAGGTGCCCCCAAAGAGGCCTAACGCCCCTACGGGGATGTTATTCGAAGATGTCGAGGTAAGAGGCATACTGCGCTCCGGTCAAGACGGGGAGCAGCACAAGAAATCCCAAGCCAAAAGGCAACGCCGCCAGTATGAGAAGAACGAGAAGAAGAAGGCTGTAAACGGTGAAGGGCCCCATGTTTTTCATGCAGGCGGAAAAACTCGCCCTCATGGCGGGAATCGGCAACAGGTGGTGAAAGATAATAAGGGCCGGGGCGAACCAGACAGCCATGACAAGCGGCATGGTCAGTGTCAGCATGACGAGCGTGGCAAAAAGCACCCGTCCGGAATCTGCGGCAGACACCGGTTGTTCCATCATGACATCGCCCCCCGCAATACCGAAGGTGATGCCCATAATGACGATCAATCCGATCAAATAAAGAAGGCCCACCAGAAAAAGAGATCGAGTGCCCTCTTCCCCCCGAAAACCTTCGAAAAGATGGTCGAAGCGCAGGGGATTCCCTTGTGCGAGCGAATGACATCCCAACAAAAGCCCTGCCCCGAAGATGAGCACAAGAAAATTGGCCGCCAACTGCCCAACCACTGGCACCATCGTCAGGGCAACCAGAATGAGCAGCATAACAAGGGTCAAAACGATCCACAGGCTAGGACTTTTCAAGAAGAGTCGCCAGCCCTGCTTGATCCAGTCGACCGGACGGTTATAAGCAACGGTGCGTCCTTCAGGTTCAAAATGCGTCATATCAACCTCTGTTCATGGATTCTTTCCACCCAGTCATCAGGGCGGCGGTGTGAAACGGCGGACTCAAAGATGAAGATAACGCCATTCCGATATAGCATGTCATTGTTTCATAAAAATCTCATGGTGAGTTTTTCTATGATGTGTAAACGCCTCTCACCCGCCATCCGTCGTTTTTTAATGAGGTGCAGGACGTATAATTCTGTCGCCTCACAACAAATGACCGATGGCCCCTCGTGAATAATGCAACAACGAGTCAATCGGGTCTGTGTTGCTCCATGCTACCGCAAGAAATGAAAGGAGAAATCCCATTGAATACGGAGTCGGTTGAAACAACGGATAGTACGGAACCATCGGGACGGGTATTGGTTGTCGACGACAATAACACCTGTCGCAACACGCATCGCGCCATTCTGGCACAGCAATTTGATGTGATCACCGCCAGTTCGGGGGCGGAAGCCTTGCAAATCTGTCGCGAACGGTTGCCTGATCTGGTTCTGCTCGATATTGGCATGCCCGACATGGACGGTATTGAAGTCTGCCGACAATTGCGTGAGTGGGCTGCCGTGCCGATCATTTTTGCGACCGGCCACGAGTCGATGGAGCAACACCTCAAGGCCTACGATGCGGGGGGAGATGACATTCTTATCAAACCCTTGAAAAGCGAAATATTGTTGCGCAAGGCCGCCTTGGCCATCCTGCATCAGCGCAAGGAAACCAGACTGATCGAAGAAAAGAATTCCCTGCAGCGCATGGCGATGAGTTTTCTTTCCACGATGGGGCAAAGCGGTGCGCTGTTGAACTTCATGCGAGCCAGCATCGCCTGCCGTAGTCATCGCGCCTTGGCTGAAAAGTTGCTAAAAACCACGAGCGATTTAGGAATACAGTGCAGCCTCATGGTGCGTCATGCCGACGGCCCCACGGTGTTGACTACGCATGGCGATCCCACGGAAATCGAACAAGCCATTTTGGAACAATCCGCCGACATGGGGCGCATCTTTCAATTCAGAAGCCGCCTCGCCGTCAATTACGATCGTGTGTCAATC
>JAUYFZ010000076.1 GCA_030689585.1 Rhodocyclaceae bacterium
CAGGAAGCCAAAAAGGCGCATGAAGCCAAGCTCAAGCAAAAACAGGTGCAGGTCAAGGAAGTCAAGTTTCGTCCGGGTACTGACGATAATGATTACCAGATCAAACTGCGTAACTTGGTCAAGTTTTTGAACGAGGGAGACAAGGCCAAGATAACATTGCGTTTCCGTGGGCGAGAGATGGCCCATCAGGAATTTGGAATGCGCATGTTGGAACGTATCAAGCTTGACTTGCAAGAGGTTGCGCAGGTGGAGCAATTTCCGAAAATGGAAGGTCGTCAGCTCATCATGGTGCTGGCACCGGCCAAGAAGCTGGTGAAACATTAAGAATTTGCGGATTTCTGAAGGGTACTTCTATTAACTCAAAATCCTAAGCGAGACAAGGCGCGAGTAAAAAATTACGACGACGCATATGTTTGATATGTAAGGAGTAATTTTTTGCGAGTAACGCACTATCGCGACGGAGTTTGAGTTAATAGAAGTGCCCTGAAAGAAGTTCGCAACATAAGCGGAGCGGGTCATCAAGTGCCTTCGAGGTGAAGGCCACCTAGCAACGTGTTACAAAGGAGATTCGGCCATGCCGAAGATGAAAACAAAGAGCGGAGCTGCCAAGCGCTTTCGAGTGCGCGGTAGTGGCAGCATCAAACGTTCGTGCGCCTTCAAGCGTCACATTCTTACCAAGAAAACCACCAAGGTGAAGCGTCATTTGCGTGGTGTGCTAACCGTTCATGCGGCGGATACGAAGTCTGTCCGCGCCATGTTACCTAACGGTTAAGGAGAGCCACGATGCCAAGAGTTAAACGCGGAGTTACGGCGCACGCACGCCACAAAAAGGTTTTAGATCAGGCCAAGGGATACCGAGGCCGTCGTTCCACCGTCTATCGCGTCGCCAAAGAAGCGGTGATGAAGGCGGGACAATATCAATATCGCGACCGTCGTCAAAGAAAGCGTCAGTTCCGTACCCTCTGGATTGCACGGATTAACGCCGGTGCTCGTGAACTGGGCATGAAATACAGCACCATGATGAATGGCCTTTTGAAGGCCGGCATCGAAGTGGACCGGAAAGTGCTGGCTGATCTGGCGGTGTTTGACAAGCCAGCGTTTGCCGCGTTGGTGAATCAGGCCAAAGCCAGTCTTGGCGTAGTTTAAGAGGAAGGGGCAGTGGGTTTCGCATGGACGACCTAACGACACATGACCGATGGCCACTCGTGAATAATGAAACAACGAGTCAAACGGGCATGTGTTGTTCCACGCTAACGTCTTTAGTAGCCACTGCCCTGGCTGACTTCGCGGCTATTTTAGAGGCCGCGAAATTAGAAGAAGCCAAAGCCCGTTATTTAGGCAAGGAAGGTTCATTGACCGCCTTGTTAAAGGGATTGGGCAAATTGCCTCCGGAAGAGCGAAAAGTGGCCGGAGCGGCGATCAATGAAGCGAAATCCTGCATTGAAACCGCCCTAGGTGCGCGACGTGAAGCGTTGCGCTTTGCTAGGCTGGAGGCCCAGTTGGCTGCGGAAGCCTTGGACGTTACTTTGCCGGGCCGCAGACAGTCGGGTGGTGGGTTGCACCCCGTCACGCGTACGCTGGATCGCATCGAACAGCTTTTTCGTTCCATCGGATTTACCGTGGCCGATGGTCCGGAAATCGAAACGGATTGGCATAACTTCACGGCCTTGAATACGCCGGAAAATCATCCGGCACGTTCGATGCACGATACGTTTTATCTACAGGATGCGCCCGGTGTTTTGCTACGTACCCACACCAGCCCTGTTCAGATTCGCAGTATGTTGGCTCATGTCGAGAAATATCGGGGGGTTCCTTTACCAGAATTGCGCGTGATTTGTCCTGGACGTGTCTATCGTGTCGATTCCGATGCCACTCATTCGCCGATGTTTCATCAAGTCGAAGGATTGTGGGTGGGCAAAGGCGTAAGTTTTGCGGATCTCAAGGGAGTGATTGCTGACTTCCTGCGTAATTTCTTTGAATCGGATGATTTGAATGTCCGGTTTCGTCCTTCCTTCTTTCCTTTTACGGAACCCTCGGCGGAAATTGATGTCGCCTTCATGCAGGGCGCACTTAAGGGACGTTGGCTGGAAATTGCCGGATGCGGAATGGTGCACCCCAACGTATTGAGGTCGGGAGGGTTCGATCCGGAACAGGTCACGGGTTTCGCTTTTGGTTTCGGGCCGGATCGTTTGACCATGCTGCGTTATGGCATCCATGATCTGCGGTTGTTTTTCGAAAACGATCTGCGATTTTTGTCACAATTTCAATAATTCTCATGCAATTTTCAGAATCCTGGTTACGAACCTTCGTTAATCCGTCCCTTTCGACGGAGGCACTCTGTCATCTACTGACCATGGCGGGGCTGGAAGTTGAAGACGAAAATGAAGGGCTGATTACCTTAAAACTGACGCCCAATCGAGCCGATTGCTTGTCTATCCTAGGTATTGCTCGTGAAGTCGCAGCATTGACGGGCAGTTTTTTGGTGTCACCGTCCGTGGATGCGATACCTGCGGTCATCGACGATCATCGTGCTGTCACGCTGGATGTGCCGCAATCCTGCCCGCGTTACTGTGGCCGCATCGTGCGCGGCATTTCGCCCACAGCGAAAACGCCAGACTGGATGCAACAACGCCTTGAACAGTGCGGCTCGCGCGCTATATCGCCCGTGGTGGATATCACCAATTACGTCATGCTGGAACTGGGGCAACCGCTTCATGCCTTCGATAACGCCAAACTCTCCGGCACGTTGCATGTGCGTGCTGCGAAACCGGAAGAAACCTTGCGCTTGCTCAATGGCGAAGTCGTTGAACTTTCCTCCCATCATCTACTGATTGCCGATGAAGCGCAGGCCTTGGCACTGGCCGGCATCATGGGAGGAATTTCTTCTGCCGTCGATGAAAACACAACGGACCTTTTCCTTGAAAGTGCTTTCTTCGCGCCCAAGGCCATTGCAGGTAAAGCGCGTGCCTTAGGGTTTTCGACGGATGCTTCTTATCGGTTCGAACGCGGTGTGGATTTTGAATTGCCTCGTTGGGCACTGGAACGGGCGACAAGATTGATCGTCGATATTTGCGGGGGCCATGCAGGTCCGATCATCGAAACCGTTTCAACGGCGAATCTGCCGATCCGTCAGCCGGTGCGGTTGCGCACGGGTAGAGTGGCGGACGTGTTGGGCGTGGATATTCCTCTGAACCGGATAGAAGCCTTGTTGCAAACGCTGGGAGGAAATCTCAAACAGCAGGACGATGGTTTTGTCATCACCCCGCCTGCCTGCCGTTTTGATATCGAGATTGAAGAAGACCTGATTGAAGAAATTGCACGCTTGTATGGTTACAACAATATTCCAGCCCGTCCGCCACGAGCGAATCTTTCCATGCTGCCGTTGCCAGAGAATGTTCGTACCCCGTTGCACATCAAGCAGTTTTTAGCAGGACGCGGCTATCAGGAAGTCGTGACCTACAGCTTTGTCGAAGCGGCATGGGAAACTGATTTTGCTGGAAATACCGATCCACTGCGGCTAGCCAACCCCATTGCCAGTCAGATGAGTGTGATGCGCTCGACTCTTCTGGGGGGGCTGGTCAATGTGTTGGTGACGAATCGAAATCGACAGACCCCCCAGGTGCGCATCTTTGAAATGGGCCGATCATTTCTGACAATCGAGGCGCAGCCGCAGCGGTTAGCCGGATTGTGGGCGGGTTCTGCTTTGCCAGAACAATGGGGAATCAACCCCACCCGCGATGTTGATTTTTTTGACATCAAAGGTGATCTGGAAGCCTTGTTTTCACCGCATTCGTTGCACTTTGAAAAAATGATCCATCCGGCTCTTCATCCGGGGCGAGCGGCCAGAATCCTGTTTGACGGGCGCGATATCGGCTTTGTGGGCGCGTTGCATCCTCAACTGGTGCAAAAGTATGAACTGGGCATGGCTCCCGTGGTGTTTGAAGTAGATCGGGATGTTCTGTTGTCGATTTCAGTGCCTGCTTATCGTGAAGTATCGCGGCAACCTGCCGTGATTCGCGATTTGGCCCTAGTGGTATCGCAGAACCAGAACGTCGAACCGCTGCAAGCGGCATTGCGTGCGGCGGCTCCCCCCGTGGTCGTAGACATATCCTTGTTCGATGTTTATCAGGGTAAAGGATTGGCAGATGGACAAAAAAGCCTTGCATTTCGGGTAGTTATGCGAGATACTGAGCGCACCTTGACGGATGTTGAGGTGGAAAAAACGGTCGCATTGTTAGTCGATGCTGCCGTTCATTATTGCGGCGCAGTTTTGCGTGGTTAGGAGAAAAAAATCATGACGTTGACCAAAGCGGAGTTGGCCGACATGCTGTTTGACAGGGTAGGTTTGAACAAGCGGGAAGCAAGAGATATGGTGGATGCCTTCTTTGAAGAAATTCGATTGGGGCTGGAAACAGGGGAGGGAGTCAAACTTTCCGGTTTCGGACATTTTCAATGTCGTGACAAACCGCAGCGACCCGGGCGCAATCCCAAAACGGGAGAGGAAATCCCCATCACGGCGCGGCGCGTCGTCACTTTTCATGCCAGCCAGTTACTCAAGTCAACGGTAGAAAATGGTCAGTCACGTCAGGGATGACCTGCAACCGTTGTCGTCCTTACCCCCCCTGCCTGCCAAGCGTTATTTCACGATCGGCGAGGTAAGCGACCTGTGCGGTGTCAAACCGCATGTGTTGCGGTATTGGGAGCAGGAATTTACCCAGTTACGTCCTGTCAAACGACGCGGCAATCGACGTTATTACCAGCATCACGAAGTGATTTTGGTGCGTCGGATTCGCGACTTGTTGTATCAGGAAGGATTTACGATCAACGGCGCACGTCATCGTCTGGAAGAGGTGGACGTGCCTGAACCCATCGCCCTCCCTGTGACGGCGATGGTGTTATCCCCTGAGCGGGGATTACGTGCTGAATTAACAGAAATTATCGGGATATTACGACTATGACCGCCATTGTTCAGCCCTTTCGGGGTTTGCGCCCGAACGCCTCCCGTCTTGCAGAGGTCATCGCGCCGCCTTACGACGTGTTATCCAGTGAAGAAGCGCGTGTTCAGGCGAAGGATCGTCCTTGGTCCTTCCTGCACATTTCCAAACCGGAAATTGATCTGCCGTCGGGCACGGACGTGATGGCTCCTCATGTGTATGCCAAGGCACGAGAAAATCTTGACAGGATGATATCCGCCAAAATTCTTGAGCGGGATGAACTTCCCTGTTATTACGCTTATCGGATACAGATGGGCGACCATATCCAAACAGGGATTGTCGTGGCCGCGTCGGTGGCCGCTTATGATGAAGGGCGCATCAAACGTCATGAATTCACCCGACCGGACAAAGAAGATGATCGTGTCCGCCAGATTGAAGCGACCAACGCGCAAACGGGGCCAGTCTTGCTAGCCTGCCCGGGGTCTTCTGAAGTCGAGGCGATTCTTGAACGGGCCACGCAGACGGCTTGCATGAATGATGCGACAGCCACCGATGGCATTGTTCATCAACTCTGGCCGATTTTAGATGCCGAATGCCAGCGGGACATCTCGGCTCTTTTTGAGGCGATGCCGGCTTTGTATATTGCCGATGGACATCATCGTTCTGCGGCGGCATCGCGGGTGGCTGCTTCGTGTCGCACGACAGAAATACAATCCAGCGATTTCTTCCTGGCGGTGGTTTTCCCGCACAACCAGATGAAGATTCTCGATTACAACCGCGTTGTTCGTGATTTGAACGGACTGACCGACGCAGAGTTTTTAACCAGAATTGCTACCAGCTATACCGTGACCCCCTCGGATATGCCTGTCAAACCGACAGAACCTGGCGAAGTGGGACTTTATCTGTCGGGGAACTGGATTCGCTTGCGCATTCATCCCCGATTGATTTCTACTGATCCTGTAGCCCGCTTGGATGTTTCCCTGCTCTCCGACCACCTGTTGGGACCGGTTCTGGGCATTACAGACTTGCGTCGAGACAAGCGTATCGATTTTGTGGGCGGCATACGAGGTCTGCCGGAACTTGAAAAACGTGTCGATTCCGGCGAAATGGCCGCTGCTTTTGCCATGTTTCCCACGCGTATGGAAGATTTGATGGCGGTAGCAGATACCGGGCAGGTGATGCCGCCAAAATCGACCTGGTTCGAGCCGAAACTGGCCGATGGCATGGTGTCTCACGTACTGGATTAACTCGCATGGTCACGAAGCCCCACCCCGTCACATGAAATCCGTTAAATGCGATTAAACGCCCGCCCCCCTTCGCCCCCCTTTCGGGGGGTTCTCATCGGCTCGCTGCGCTCGATTGTTACGGGGCACTCCGAATGAGTGTATTTAAACGAACTCCTCTTTTTGAAGCGCATGGGGCCGCTGGCGGCAAGATGGTTGATTTCGCCGGATGGGAAATGCCCATTCATTACGGCTCCCAAATCGAGGAACATCACGCGGTTCGGCGCGATGCGGGCCTATTCGATGTGTCACACATGGGAATGATCGACATACGAGGATGCGAAGCGCAAAGCTATTTACGTCGTTTGTTGGCCAATGATGTCGCCAAACTCACCGTCCCTGGCAAAGCACTCTATAGCTGCTTGTTGCAAGAAGATGGTGGCATTCTCGATGATCTGATTGTCTACGGGATGAGTGCCACGCATTACCGCATGGTCGTCAATGCGGGGACACGCCATAAGGATATGGACTGGATGCGATTGCAGGCCTCCGATTTTGCGGTCAGTCTGACGGCTCAACATGATAGGGTCATCCTGGCCCTTCAAGGCCCGAAGGCACGGGAGCGTTTTTTGGCTGCTTTTCCGGAGGCACGGACGACGGAGGCTCTGGAACCTTTTCAGGCCATTCAATGGGAAAACTGGTTCATCGCCCGCACAGGTTATACCGGTGAAGATGGTTTTGAAATCGCCCTCCCCAAGGGCGAAGCATTGGATACTTGGAACAAACTCGTCGCAGCCGGACTTCGGCCTTGTGGCCTGGGTGCTCGCGATACGCTTCGCCTAGAAGCCGGCATGAATCTGTATGGACAGGATATGGATGAAGCCCGGAATCCTCTTGAATCCGGGCTGAAGTGGACCGTTGATCTGAGCGATACCACACGCGATTTCATCGGAAAAAAAGCACTCGAAGTTTGGCAACCGATCACTCGTTTTGTCGGATTGATCTTGCAGGATCGAGGCGGTGTACTACGAGCGCACCAGAAAATCATCACGAAGTGGGGAGAAGGAGAAACGACCAGCGGCAGTTTTTCACCTACCCTCAACCAGTCCATCGCCTTGGCTCGTGTGCCTCTCGGCGTGCAATACGGCGATGAAGTGCAGGTTGAAATTCGAGATAAACAGCTCAAAGCCAAGGTCGTCAAACTGCCGTTTGTGCGTCATGGAAAAGTGCTGGCCTGAAGGCCTATCGCTGATTTTTTGCTGACCATGCCACGACTACCTGCTGAGTTGGGGGCCAAGATCAATGGCATTCTGCTGATGTTTTTTCTGGCCGCACTTTCATTGATTTTAGCGACGCTCTATGTGGGTCGTCTGCTGGAAGGCGGTGCGGCAGCGATTAACGAAGCCGGTGCTGAACGGATGCGCACCTATCGCATTGCGTATATTCTGGACCAAAGCATTCACGATTTGGAACGCAGAGATGAGTTGGTACTCGAAGCGCACAACGTTTTGCTCTCCTTTGAATCGGCTTTGTCCTTGTTGGAACAAGGGGATCCTGAACGTCCGCTTTTTTTGCCTCGTGAGGAACGAATTCATGCTGAGATGCGGGAGCTGCGCGAGCAGTGGGAATCTCGGTTGCGGCCGCTCATATTGAATGTCATGGAAACGCGCAGTTTGAATGAAAGACGGCAACTCATTCATCAACTGGATGAAGCGGTGCGCAAATTTGTCCCCATGATTAACGAGATTGTCCTGATGATAGAAAAGAGCAACGCACGCAATACCGACTTGATGTGGATTTTCCAGAATGCACTGGTGGGATTTGCTTTGGCAGGAACCTTATTTTTGGTCTATGTATTCAAATTTCTGGTGATTCGACCGGTTGAAAATCTGAAACGGGGCATGGACAGCATGGCCGCCGCCGATTTTGAAGTGCGGCTGTCTGTTGAATCGTCCGATGAATTCGGTGATCTTGCGAATGGATTCAATCGAATGGCGGATCGATTGAAAGGTTTCTACGACACGTTGGAACAACGCGTGGTGGATAAGACACGGGATGTCGAAGAGAAAAACAGGGAATTGGCCGTGCAGGAAAGGGACATTGCCGTATGCACCGAGCGAAACTTACTGGCCCAGGAACTGCATGACAGTATCGCGCAGTCATTGGCTTTCCTCAACATTCAGGCGCAGATGCTGCAAAGCTCTTTGCGTGCGGGTGAGATTGAAGCGGCTCATGAAGAGCTTGCACGCATACGGGAAGGTATTCAGGAAAGTTACGACAATGTGCGCGAATTATTGGTGCACTTCCGAATCAAAGCCGATCATGCAGATTTCGCCGAGGCGGTTCGGAGTACGCTGGAAAAATTTGAAGGGCAAACCGGGATACATACCACCCTTGAAAAACAAGGAGATGCCATGTTGGCGGGAGTGACTGCCGCCAACACCCTGCAAATATTGCACATCTTGCAGGAAGCACTCTCTAACGTGCGCAAACACGCGGGGGCTTCCGCCGTTACGGTGAGTTTGCGAGGTGAGTGTGATGGACTGATCGTTACCCTGTGTGATGATGGTCGCGGCTTCGATCCTTTGCGTGTCGTTGAGGAAGGGGGAACCCATGTGGGGATTAGTATCATGCGCGAACGAGCACATCGGATTGGCGCACGCTTCGAGTTGAATTCCGGCATAGGCACCTGTATCACGCTTACCCTCCCCTCCCTTTCGAACGCTACCGTATGCACACATCTTTTAACTTGTTGATTGCACATGGGAAAAGAGACGCACCAAGTTCCCTCCCCTTCAAGGGGAGGGTTAGGGTGGGGATGGGGTATCTATGGCATTATATTTGTAACTGATTGAATTATATGGAGTCTTCATTTCCCCCTCCCCCTCCCGGCCTCCCCCTTGAAGGGGGAGGAGTAAGAGGCTCCGACTTGTGTGCATACGGTAGCCTTCGAACGAACTAGGTCTTTAGAACTATTCTCGCCACATAGCTCCCCGGCTATAGTGCATCAAAGCAGGAGAGCCGCTTAACGGCCAGATGCTGAATTCAATGTAGGGGGGGGGAGATGAATCAATCGGAGGAGGAAAGCGAGGAGGCTATTGACCGAATCGCCGCATTTCTGCCCGAACAAATGCGCAGGCAAGCGCGACTTGTTCGGGCAAATGCTGAAGAGGTGCTGGATGCATCGGAAGATGTCTATCGTCTGATCAAAGGCTGCATGACCGTATGGCGTGATGCGCTGGGCGATGAGTGGATGCTTCAGTTCATGATTGAGGGCGACTGGCTGGTCGAAATGGCTCCTACCGGTCATGCCGTGCATGGCGACTGGATGGCGCGCTGTGAACGAGACAGTCTGTTGCTGGCAATTCCGATCCCGGTATTCAATCAATGCCTGACGCACGATGCCGGTTTCGCGCTGACATGGTGCGCGAAACTTTCCGGTCAGATGTCCCGGTTGCATCGGCAAACCGAACGGCTCCGCATGCCGCAGGTCAGTGACCGGATTACCCATTATCTGGCGACAGAAAGTGTCAATGGGTGCGGCGAAATCACTTTGCCTTTTCCGAAATATCTTTGGGCGGCTCAGTTGGGGATCGCGCCTGAAACGCTTTCACGATCTCTGTTGCAACTGGAAACTGACGGTCGCATTGAACGTCGGTCGAACCGTTGTTTGTCTTTGCGCAGAGGTTGTGTTTCGTAGTATTGGTTGTTTAACCGTAGTAAAACAAGGAGATTTGCCATGTACCGTATCATTGCCAAGTTTTTCGCTCTAGGTTCTCTGTTGTTGTTGCCGTTTCAGAATGTGTATGCCGCTGAAGAAGCTCCTTTGACAGCGGTAGGCTCAACGGTCGTGAATGCCGCCGAAGCCAAGGCATTGTTCGATAAAAAAGCCATTTTTCTGGATGGTCGCAAAGACAGCGACTGGGAAGCCGGACGTATCGCGGGGGCTGTTCATTTGGAAGTCAGTGCCAAGTTAACAAAGGAAAGCTTGGCGAAACACGCCAAAGTGACCGATTCGATCGTTGTCTACTGCAATGGCATCAAGTGTCTCGTCAGTTCGAATGTCATCGCAAAAATACGGCCTTGGGGATACACGAAACTGTTCTATTTTCGTGACGGTCTTCCTGCCTGGAAGGCCGCTAACTACCCCGTTGAATGAGGTCACCTGCCATGCTAAAAGCCAAGATTTTAGGCATTACCGCCCTGATTATCTTGGCGATGGTGGCCGTTCTGGGGGCGGCCACCTACTTCATCAAGGATAACGCCGATGACGCTTATCGGCAGGCCACCCTGGAAGCCAACCGAAATCTTCTGAACAAGATCATCGCCAACAGCGTCGGTCAGATGGAGTTCAACATCACGGCCATCACGCGCAATACGGAGGCTCTGGCTGCGCTTCAGGAAGCAAATCTGGAGGTTTTGAAAGAATCCAGTGTGGGCAGCTACAACCGTTTGAGTAGCGGCGGTACCATCAACTTCCTGCATCTTTTCGATACACAGGGGAATCTCGTCTTGTCGCACGGATTGACTGACAAGCAAACGATAGGACGCAGTCAGCTCGTCAGCCATGTGATCGCGCAAGGCAAAAGCAAATACGGTTTGGAAATATCCGGCAATAACGAACTGGTGGTCAGCTTTGCTTTCCCGCTGTTTCTGCGTGGTACTCAGGTGGGCATTTGCGTCATGAGCAAAGGATTTGCCTCGATACTGGCTGAAGTAGCCAAGGCCAACCATGCTGAAACGGCGATTGTCACCTTTGAGGGAAAAATTGAGAATACGACGAACAAACCCCTCTTTGACGCACTCACAACCGAATTTGAAGCGTTAAAAAGTGAAAGTTTCAGTAAAATAAAACACGCAGAAACGCATTTTGGCCTGTCGAATTTGCCGATGATGAACAACGAAGGCCAAGCCTTGGCCAGCTTCGTGGTGCTCAAAGATCATACGCAGACATTTACAAGGGATACCTGGATCAAAATCATCGCCATCGTGGGGTGTTTAGGGGTATTTGCCGCGTGCCTCGCCTTTTTGTATTCCTATATCAACCGAGCCTTCCACCCGTTGGAAAAAACGGTGATCGTCATGCGCCAGGTGCAAGAAGAGGGGGATTTCTCGCGACGGGTGGAGATTCACAACAAAGATGACGAAGTCGGGTTGGCCAGCACGGCTTTTAACAACCTGATGGAAACATTGCAATCTGCCTTATCGGATACCAACCTCGTCATGGAGGCCGTCGCCATAGGGGATTTCAATAGACGGGTCGAAGGGGAGGTTCGCGGTGATCTCAATCATCTGAAAGAAAGCGTTAATGCCAGTGTCGACACGCTGGAGCGCACCATGGTTGCTTTACACAATGTCATGAATTCTCTCTGTGCAGGTGATTTCAGTCAACGCATGGATGCCAGCATCGAAGGAGAACTCAAGTTATCTGTTGATCATGCGATGCAAACCATGCAGACGATGTTAGATGATGTGGGCAACGTGATGAGTGGCGTGGCACAAGGAGACCTCACCTGTCGTGTAAGTGCGCAGGGGCAGGGGGACTTTGCACGCTTGAAACAGGACATCAATGCCTCTCTCGACGTGCTGGAACAAACGCTGGCGGATATCGCGTTCATCGCGCAAGCTCTATCGGATGGCGACTTGACGCAGAGCATCACCCAGGATTATCCGGGGGTCTTTGGTCAGACCAAAGACGGGATCAATGCCACGGTGGCCAATGTCACCGCCATGATTGTTCAAATCAGGGAATCTGCGGCGGCCATCAATCTTTCAGCGAGGGAAATCGCCGCTGGAAATCAAGACCTGTCTGTGCGCACGGAAGAACAGGCCACCTCACTGGAAGCGACGGCCACCTCATTGTCAAAACTGAATGCAACGGTACGAGACAACGCCGACAATGCACGCCAAGCCAAGGAACTGGCCCAGCAATCCAATGAAACGGCAGCCAGCGGGGGGGCGATGGTCAAACGCGTCGCGACGACCATGGAAGAAATTCAGGGCAGTTCCCGGAAAATCGCGGACATCATCAGCGTGATTGACAGCATCGCTTTCCAGACGAATATCTTGGCGTTGAATGCCGCTGTGGAAGCCGCACGGGCAGGCGAACAGGGGCGAGGATTTGCGGTAGTCGCCTCCGAAGTGCGTAATCTAGCCCAACGTTCGGCCACGGCTGCCAAGGAAATCAAGGCATTGATCGCAGAATCTTCTGACAGAGTGAATGTAGGAACAAAATCAGTCCAGGAAGCGGGACAAACCATGGATGACGTCGTGACCTCTTTCGATTCAGTGGCCAATCTCGTCACCGAGATCAGCGAAGCCAGCCGCGAGCAAAGCGTTGGTATTGACCAGGTCACCCGGGCGGTGTCACAAATGGATGAAGTAACCCAGCAAAACGCTGCCTTGGTAGAAGAAGCCGCCGCCGCGGCAGAAAATCTGGAAGAACAAGCACGAAATCTCGTGCAGTCCATGAATATGTTCAAGCTGACAGAAACCCCCAATTACCTGCCTACCCCCGCTTTGCGCAATGTCACTCCCCTGCGTCTGAGAGCCTCATAGCGATGCGAAAAATACCGTTTACCCCCCCCCCCCCCCCCAAGTTAGCGTCGCTCCTTGATTGGCAGCGTGTTGGTGCTAATCATTTAGAAAAACATAGGAGAGAACAGCAATGACACAGCACAGCACAATTATGTCGCAATCTATAGTGGGCAGACTGGTTTTGGCGATGAGTGGCGTAATACTGCTGATCGTCATGGTTCTCGTTTGGCATGGACATTCCTTGAAAGAGGCTATGCTGGAACAGGCAGGCTTGTCCGCTGCTCGTGCTGCGCTAGGAAGTGCAGCGAATGCGCGTCAGTTTTATGCTCGTGAAATTGTGCCTAAAGCGAAAACCAAGGGCATGAATATCCACCAAGAGTTCAAGGGTAAAGAAGATGCTATTCCTTTGCCCGCATCCTTGATTGGTGCACTCGCCGAGGCCGACAAATCTGGGAATGGTTTGCGGCTCTATTCGAAGATGCCTTTCTCTTTCCGCAAAGCGGAAGAGGTACGGCGAGACCCATTTGAAGATGAGGCATTGACTTGGCTGGAGAGTAATCCTAAGGGTGAGTTCTTCAGAATAGAGCGACGCGACGGTCAACCCGTTATGCGTCTAGCCAAGGCAGATATTATGGTAAGTGACGGATGTACCAATTGTCATAACAATCATCCCGACTCGCCTAAGCGCGATTGGAAGGTGGGCGATGTGCGTGGCGCGCTGACGGTTTCAATTCCTATCGGGGTAGTGGAAATGCAGATTGCAAAGCACTTTCAGGTAGGTGGCATCATTTTGGCAATCTGTTTTGGATTGGGTGCGGTGCTTTTGTTTCTGGTCGTACGCAGTGTGAAACGCTCGCTAAAAACTGTTGTGGATGCCGCTGAACAGGTTGTTATGCACAATGACTTTACCTGTTCAGTGCCGACGACTGGTGCTTCGGAAACCGTTAGTGTTGCTGTGGCAATCAATAAATTGATGGAAAGTTTGCGATCCATCGTGAATAGGTTGCGGGATTCCGTCACGTTGATAACCACTGCAGCATCCGAGCTGACGGGACTGGCCGGTGAAGTGAGTCATGCTTCGGACAAGCAATCCGAAGCGGTGGAATCAGCGGCGGCGGCTATTGAGGAGATTTCGGTTTCCTTAAGCCATACGGCAGACAATGCCGCACAGGCCCGCAGCATCGCGGAATCCTCACACGCGGCTATGAACAAAACCATTGAGGTGACACACGCGGCTATGTCGGAGATGGAAGGGATTGCGGGAGCTATTCGTGATTCTAAAAATGAAGTGCAGGAACTTGCAAAACGATCCGAAGCCATTAACGGTATTGTTGGGGTTATCCGTGAAATTGCAGATCAAACGAATCTGTTGGCGTTGAATGCAGCCATCGAGGCAGCGCGGGCGGGCGAAACGGGTCGGGGATTCGCCGTCGTTGCAGATGAGGTGCGCAAATTGGCGGAACGTACGAGTCAATCGACACAGGAAATCGCCAAACTTGTGCACGGCACTCAAGAACAGGTCGATCGGGCAGTCGCCACATTGGCCGTGGCGGATGAACGCTCCTTACGTAGTGTTCAACTAACCCGTCAATCTGAAGAATCCCTGCGCGGTGTTGTGCGCGGTGCTGAAGATTCCGTCGCCCATATGCGAACGATTGCTGATGCCCTGCACGAACAGGATGCCGCCGTGCGAGACATTGCGGTCAACGTGGAACGCATTGCGCGTATGACCGAGGGCAACAGTGCCGCTGCCTCAAAGAATCGCCATGTCGCCGAAGAAATGGAACGACTATCGAGTGATCTCAATACCATGACGTTACAATTCAAGACATGACGGAACAAACACTACATTTTTCGCACGAAGCATTTAGTGAGCAATTGCGCATCATTGCGCAAATTGCTGCTGAGCGTATCCAACAACGGTTTCCTGGGTGCGAGGTGCGGCTGTTTGGTTCTGTGGCGAAGGGGCGTGCCAGTGCGTCGAGTGATATTGATCTGGCCGTGTTCCTGGATATCGAAGGGGCGCAACGTCGAGTGTGGTCGGGGAGAATTCAACGGGAATTGTTGGATTTGGTACGTCAGTATCTTGTCTCTTTCGATGTGGTCGTGTTTGATAAAAAACAAAGTCATGTGAACCGTGATGACTGCTCATCCACACTATTACGTGAGGTGTTGTTCCATGAGTGAAAAGAAAGCAATCTTTTGGTTCGGGTATGCGTTAGACGATAGAGAGAGCTTGAAATCTGATTCGTCGGGTCGAATGCACTTGTATACCGCAACGCAAGTGATTGAAAA
>JAUYFZ010000077.1 GCA_030689585.1 Rhodocyclaceae bacterium
CGGCATCGTAGCGGTGAACCAGTACACGTTGATTACTGATGTCAATCGTAACCCCGCAGGTCGCTCCCGTCCGCATGGCTTCTTGTCGAGCCGTGCGAAAGGTTTCCAGCAAAAAACTTTCCGCCCGCGCCCGCTGTTCGATGTCGGCACTAGGTACGGACGGAACTGCAATCATGGCAATCAAACCGATCAGGGCGGCAACAAGCACCAGTTCGATCAGCGTAAAACCTGATAGGCGGTTCATGTGAAAGGGCGGGCGATGCCCGTCATCCGGTTATCAGTACTTAAAGTACTCGATTCCCGTCGCATCCTTGTTTTTGTTATCTGCCATAAACTCTCCCGTCTGAGTAACAAAGCGCCATCCAGCAGCATCGCCAGTAGCAGACGAGCCTAACGTGGCTGTTGCCGTATCCATTGTTACGACTGATTTACCGCTAATGGGTTCAACAGGAATAGAACGCAGATAGGGTCCCAACGAAGAGGCTGATTTTGTGGTACTGGCAGCCCCTGCCTCTGTTGTAAATTGGGTCAATTGGGCTTTGAACGCCTCTGCGCTATTCGCTCCTGCCCCCGTACCTGCTTCCTTTACACCAGGGTAGGCACCGGCATGTTGCTGCGCGTAAAGATCAATAGCGGATCGCATTGCGGCGAGATTACTCTTAAGTGCCTGCGCTTTAGTGCTATCAGTATTTGTAGAAAACTGCGGCACCACTACCGCTGCCAAAATGCCGAGGATGACGGCGACGAGTAGTAGTTCGATCAGGGTGAAGCCGGATTGACGACGAAGTGCAAACATGATGGATCTCCCTTGAATAATGACAACGAGCGGGCATCCTACCACTGTTCGGGAACAACCAGCGGGTACAACATTCTTTCCGACAACATCCATAAGTTACCTATGCGATGGGATCGCTACGGTACAGAATCAAATAATCTTCAGCGCACTGCTATCCGCTGCATAGGTAGACTGTGTCGCCCCATGCAATTTTATCGCCAGCCGGAGATCATTGACAGAATCAGCGTAACGCAGAGCATCGTCATAGCTGATCGTTCCGGCTTCGTGAAGGTCGAATAAAGCCTGATCGAACGTCTGCATTCCAAGTTCACGCGATTTTTTCATGACTTCCTTGATCTCATGCACTTCGCCCTTTAGCATCCGGCTGGCGATCAGGGGCGTATTGAGCAGAATTTCGATGGCTGCCACTCGGCCATTGCCCTCCTTTTTCGGGATCAGCCGCTGTGAAATGAACGCGCGAATGTTGAGCGATAGATCCAGCAATAATTGTGTCCGCCGTTCTTCCGGAAAGAAGTTGATGATGCGATCGATGGCCTGATTGGTCGAGTTGGCATGGAGTGTGGCCATGCACAGGTGACCCGTTTCAGCAAAGGCGATGGCGTGATCCATTGTTTCACGATCCCGTATTTCGCCGATCAGGATTACATCCGGGGCTTGACGCAACGTGTTTTTGAGGGCGGATTCCCAAGAATCCGTATCGACACCGACTTCCCGCTGGGTGACGATGCACTTCTTGTGTTCATGGACGTATTCCACCGGGTCTTCGATGGTGATGATGTGGCCTCGGCTGTTTTCGTTGCGATAGCCGATCATGGCGGCTAACGACGTGGATTTTCCTGAACCTGTTCCGCCGACCAGAAGCACCAATCCTCGCTTGGCCATGGCGACTTCTCTTAGCGTCTCCGGCAATCCCAAGTCTTCGAGTTTAGGAATATGCGTGTTGATGGTGCGCAGGACAAACCCAACACTGCCTCGTTGAATGAAGGCGTTAACGCGAAACCGTCCGATGCCGGATAACCCGATGGCGAAATTGCATTCCATCGTTTTTTCAAACTCGTTCAACTGCTTTTCGTTCATCACAGACTGTGCCAACTCCCGCGTGAACTGTGGCGTGAGTTTTTGAGAAGTCACTTGCGTCAACTGGCCGTCGACTTTGATGGAAGGGGGAAACCCAGTCGTAATGAACAAATCAGACCCTCCCTTTTGTACCATCAAGGTTAAAAGAGAGTGCAGAAACTTGAGTCCTTCGTCGCGTTCCATCTTGTTATGAAGGGAAAAGGGCTGTCATAAGATAAGGCCATACCAGCTTGACCGTCAGAACAAATACCACCAACAACAACAAGGTTCGATTCGTCACAAGATCAATGACCACTTGCAGTGTTGTTGCCTTTGAGGGATTTGTTTCAACTTGAATGGTTCGTCGCCCCCCCCTGTCGGCACGCCGTCGGTCTTGACGCACAATGGCATCATGCGAGACCATGGGGTCATCAAAAGCATTTTCTGCGAGCCGAACCTGATCGTGTTCTTCGATGAGTTGTGTCGCTTCTTCAAAAGAAATGTTTTTGTTTTCTGCCAGGGTCAAGGCACGAACCGTCTGATTCGCCTGAGCCAGAAAAAACAACTCCGCAGCGACATCCATGGGGAACCCTTGCCGATGACCGCCGCGTGAATCAAGAATCAACCCACTGATATAACGATTCAATTCCGCCTTTCCCCATGAGGCACATATCTTTTGGCACACATGACCAATTCGCTCCAGCCCGCAGGCTTCTTCAAGTTCTTTCACGTTATCCACGGAAAGCATCCTTGTTGGCCGCTTTGGTTCTCGCCTCATCCACCGTGATCAGATTTTTGCGAACCAACTCCTGAAGATTTTGATCCAGCGTTTGCATCCCGAAGGTTTGCCCGGTCTGAATGGCCGAGTACATCTGCGCCACTTTGTTTTCGCGGATCAGGTTCCGAATGGCCGGCGTACCCACCATGATTTCATGCGCCGCCACACGTCCCGTCCCATCTTTAGATTTAATCAGCGTTTGCGCCACTACGGCCCGCAGCGATTCAGCCAGCATCGTGCGCACCATATCCTTTTCCGCCGCAGGAAAGACATCCACAATCCGGTCGATGGTTTTAGCCGCCGATGAGGTATGCAAGGTGCCAAATACCAGATGGCCTGTTTCAGCCGCCGTTAGCGCCAGACGAATGGTTTCAAGATCGCGCAATTCGCCCACCATGATCACATCGGGATCTTCCCGCAGGGCTGAGCGCAGGGCGTTGGAAAAAGAGTGGGTATGCGGGCCCACTTCGCGCTGGTTAATCAGGCATTTTTTCGATTCGTGGACGAATTCGATGGGGTCTTCCACCGTCAGAATATGACCGTATTCATTTTCATTGATGTCATCCACCATGGCGGCCAATGTCGTCGATTTCCCGGAACCGGTCGGCCCCACCACCAGCACGACTCCGTTGGGATGGTTGGCGATTTCCTTGAAGATGGGGGGAGCATTCAATT
>JAUYFZ010000093.1 GCA_030689585.1 Rhodocyclaceae bacterium
TCCTCCCCTTGAAGGGGAGGGAGACTGTCATGTCCTCCCCTTCAAGGGGAGGGAGACTGTCATGTCAGCGATATGGCATGTCACCCACTACAAACCGCATAGAGCCGTTAATTTTTATTAAGACGCACTTCCTCAAACAAACAAATCGCGGCCGCCGCAGCGACGTTGAGTGATTCACTGCTGACGATCATGGGGATTTCGGCACGCACTGTTGCTAATTCGATCAATACAGAGGAAAGTCCCGCTCCTTCGTTGCCGAACAACCACGCTACGTCACCCGCAAAATTCAGCGTATAAATCGACGATCCGCTTTTTACCACCGTCGCAATACTGGTTCCCTGCCATTTTTTGAGAAGTGCCTCCAGATCAACCTGTTCACGGATACGCAAACCAAAATGCGCCCCCTGAGCAGCACGAAGCACCTTGGGTGTCCAAGCACCCGCACAACCGGGACTCAATGCAATATCCCGAATACCTGCGGCGGCTGCCGTGCGCAGAATGGATCCCACGTTACCCGCATCTTGAATCTCCTCCAACAACACGCAAGAACCTTCCATTTTTTCTGATACTTGCGGAATCGAGATGACAGCCAATAGACCCACGGGAGTCACCAGATCGCTCAAGGTTTGGAAAAGACGATCCGTCAAACGCACCACAGGTCCGGGGTAGGCGGACAAGAGTGATTGAATTTCTGGTGTTTTTTCGCCAGATTCGCTCACGACCAGCGATTCTGGCCAACCAATACGTTCCCTATAAGCCTCTATAAGATGAAAGCCTTCCAGTAACGCCGATCCCTCCTGTCGTGGTGAACGTAATGCTTTATAAGTGGCATTATCACGCGAGGTTATTTGCTGCATGACGACAAGGCGAAGCGCACAGGGGCAAAGCTCTTTCGATGAATAGACAACGGCCCGTAGGTGTGTAATGCAGTCAGATGCAATGCCGTCCCATACCCCTTATGTCGATCAAAACCATATTGAGGATAACGCTCGTGCCAATAACGCATTTCGTCATCTCGCGCTGTTTTAGCAAGAATCGAGGCCGCTGAAATTTCGGCTACCGTGGCATCCCCTCTGATAATGGCCCGCATCGGCCTATCAAGAACAGGGCAATGAGTACCATCGATCAACACTTCTGTAGGAGATACCTCCAAATTCAGAACAGCACGGCGCATGGCTAATAACGTGGCTTGTAGAATGTTCAACTGATCGATCTCGACAACGGAAGCCTCTCCGATTGACCAAGCCAGCGCACGTTCTCGAATGAGGACGGCCAAACGTTCACGCGTCTTCTCGGAGAGTTTTTTGGAATCCGCCAATCCTTGAATGGGGCGCGCCGGATCAAGAATAACGGCGGCCGCAAAAACCGGGCCTGCCAGAGGCCCACGTCCTGCTTCATCGACACCGCAGATCATGATTTCAAATAGGGCAAAATGGCCGCCGCCGCTTTTTTCGCCGTTCCTTGCCTAAGTTGTTCATGCAGGGTTTCAAACATGCGAATCATGCCGGAACGGGTCGGCTCGTCGACGGCTAGGTCGCCGAGTGTCTGTGCCAGTGCATCGCTCGTGGCCGCTTCTTGAAGAAATTCCGGCACGAATCCAAAATTGGCCAAGATATTGGGTAATCCTACCCAAGGTTGATATCGCATCCGTTTCATCAACCACCATGACCACGGTGACATGCGATAAGTAATCACCATGGGAGCTTTGAGAAGAGCCGCTTCCAGCGTGGCCGTACCGCTGGCGACCAATGCCACATCACAGGCCGCTAGGGCATCTCTGGCATGACCAAACAACAGACGAATCGGCAGCTCCTGGGCTTCCAGTTTCCAGAGGGCGATCTCGAATTGCGTGCGGGTTTCCCTTGAAATAAACGGGGCCAGAAAAATAGCCTCTGGAAAACGTTCATGGAGCTTCTTGGCGGTGTCGACAAAAAGTTCCGCCATGAATTTCAATTCGGACTGACGACTCCCCGGAAGCAAAGCAAACACTTTCACGGTCTGCGACAAGGCCAGCCGTTCCCTGGCCACTTGTCTCAAGGATTCCATCGGTGTTAAGTCCGCCAGGGGATGCCCCACATAGCTGACCGGAATATGACGTTTTTCATACAGAGGAGCTTCAAAGGGAAAGAGAGCCAATACATGAGAAACCGCCTTTCCTATCTTTTTGATGCGCCCCCCCCGCCAAGCCCATATCGAAGGGCTGACATAGTGAATGGTCGGAATACCTTGTTTTTTAAGACGCGCTTCAAGCCAGAGATTAAAATCAGGGGCATCCACGGCAATAAAGACATCCGGTTTGTCCTTCAACAAACGCGCCAACAACTGGCGACGAATACCCGTAATTTCCCGATAGTGACGCAACACCTCGGCATACCCGCGCACCGCAAGTTTTTCATGGGGCCACCAAGCCTCGAATCCCGCTGATTCCATCTTCTGACCACCAATACCAAAAAAACAGGCATCCGGAAGATGAGTTTTCAATGCCTCGATAAGGTGTGCGGCCAGCATATCGCCGGAGGCTTCTCCTGCCACCATCGCAATTCGAATCATGGCGGGTTACCGAATGATGCCGCGACCGGCCTCATTGAGAAAATTAGCCAGCGGTGAGATTTCCGGCAGAAATACTGCCTCTTCCGCAATGATTTTTTGCGCTTCTTCCAATTTAAGACCCGATTTATAGAGCGTCTTGTAAGCCCGTTTGATGGCTGTTAATGCCTCTGAAGAAAATCCTCGTCGTTTGAGACCCTCGCTATTGATACCGTGAGGTTCCGCTGTATTACCCGACGCAGTCACGAAGGGCGGCAAATCCTTGAGAAGGATGGAACCCATCGCCGTCATGCTATGCGCACCGATGCGCACGAACTGGTGTACCACGGTAAAACCACCCAAAATGGCAAAATCCCCTACCTGCACGTGCCCTGCCAACTGAGCGTTATTGGCAAAGATGGTGTGGTTGCCGACCTGACAATCATGCGCCAGGTGCACGTAAGCCATCATCCAGTTATCGTGCCCTAATCGAGTAACACCGGCATCCTGCGTCGTGCCTCGGTTAAAAGTACAAAATTCCCGAATCGTATTGCGGTCCCCTATTTCCAGTCGTGTCGGTTCACCCGCGTATTTCTTGTCTTGCGGTGCTTCACCGATGGAACTGAACTGAAAGAGGCGATTGTCCTGACCTATCGTGGTATGCCCTGTGACAACGACATGCGAACCGATCCATGTATTGTCACCAATCGTGACATGTTCACCGATGATCGAATAGGCACCGATGTCGACATTCTTTCCGAGTTGTGCTCCCGGATGAACCATGGCCGTTGAATGAATCATGCGTCGATCGTACGCACAGTACACATAATCTCGGCTTCTGCCGCAATCTGTCCATCTACCCGCGCGACACATGAAAACTTCCAGAGGCCGCGCTTGCACAAAATAATCGTGGATTCAATGATCAACTGATCGCCAGGACTCACCGGACGTTTGAAGCGTGCACCGTCAATGCCTGCAAAGTAGTACACCGATTTGTCATCTGCTTTCTTGCCCCCCTGACTTTTGAAAGAAAGGATGGCAGAAGTTTGCGCCATGGCTTCGACGATCAGCACACCGGGCATCACGGGATGATGGGGATAATGACCGGGGAAAAAAGGCTCGTTCATGCTGACATTTTTCAAGGCGGTAATTCGCTCGCCGGGCACGATTTCAAGGACGCGATCCACCAACAGAATGGGATAACGATGGGGTAGATATTCCAGAATTTGATGAATATCCATAGCCGTTGGAAGGGGTTGCGTGGCGATCATGTTTTTTTCTCCAGTTCAGCAAGTCTCGTTTCAAGAGCGCGTATTTTATCGGTCATCGCCTCCAGATGACGCAGACGGGCAAAATTCTTCCGCCAGTCTCCATGTTCTAAAAAAGGCACCGTCCCCGTGTAAGTACCCGGTGTTGTGATGGATTTCCCGACCAGCGTACCGGCAGAAATATGGACATCATCGGCGAGGATGAGATGGCCCAAAATGATGGAACCCCCGCCCACGGTGCAACGGCGGCCAATTTTTGCACTTCCCGCGATGCCGACACAACCCGCCATCGCCGTATGAGCACCGATTTTGACGTTGTGGGCCACCTGTATCTGGTTATCAAGCTTGACCCCCGCCTCGATCACCGTGTCTTCCAGCGCCCCCCGGTCGATCGTCGTATTGGCCCCGATTTCAACATCGTCACCGATGATGACCCGTCCTGTCTGAGGAATCTTGATCCAGGCTCCCTCTTCATCTTTTGCAAAACCGAATCCGTCCGAACCGATGACCACCCCGGAATGCACAAGCACGCGTGCGCCGAGTCGGCAACCGGGATAGATCGAGACATTGGCATGGATAACGGCCTCCTCACCTATTTCGACATGGGCACCAATCCAGACGTTTGGCCCAATACTGGCACTGGCAGGTATCGGACTTTCCACCACCGCAGAAGGATGAATACCTGCCGCTGGTCTAGGCGCAGCAAACAATCCGTTGGCCACACGCGCAAAATAGAGATAAGGATTAGACGTCACAATGGCCGGAACAGGACAATCCGGCAAGGCCTCCGGGGCCAAAATCACAGCGGCTGCCCGCGTTATCAATAACTGGTCGCGATATTTCGGGTGGGTCAGGAAACTTAAATCTTCCGGCCCCGCGCTTTCCAAGGGGCGAAATCCAGAAACCTGAACAGCACCCGCGTTCTCGCCAACACAATGACCACCAAAGCGAGCAGTAATCTCGCTTAACGTAACCATTTACTTGACTTCGGCGAGTGCCTTCAACACCTTGTCGGTGATGTCAATGCGTGGGCTGA
This sequence comes from Rhodocyclaceae bacterium, assembly GCA_030689585.1. Taxonomy (GTDB): domain Bacteria; phylum Pseudomonadota; class Gammaproteobacteria; order Burkholderiales; family Rhodocyclaceae; genus Nitricoxidivorans. Next base: position 4,831 of record JAUYFZ010000093.1, read on the forward strand.
AATAGACAGCTTCCTGAACAATCAGATCATATTTTTCGGCTTCGGCGATTTGCTTGACCACTTTGTTAGCGCGTTCGTAAATTGAGGCGACCTCTTCATTTTGACGCAGGTTGATATCTTCCTGAAATTCACGTTTTTTCCGCTGAAAATCGCGATTCAACTCACCGGCTTCACGATCTTTGTTGCGGCGATCCGCTTCAGACAGGGTGACTGAATTCTTCTCTAATTGTTCTTGCAACGATTGAATCTGCTTCGCCATTTTTTGCAGCTCATCGTTCCGCTTTTCGAACTCTTTTTCGATCTTCTTCTTGGCTTTGGCCGACTGCGGTGCCTCGCTAATGATGCGCTGACCATTGACAAAGCCAATCTTGATTTCTGCAGCCTGCACGGCCACCCCCACGAACAACAACCCCAACGCAATGATGATTTGCTTCAAAATAATTTCTCCTAGAACGTGGAACCCATTTGAAATTGCATCCGCTGCACCTTGTCTGTCGTTTTATCGTTCAACGGCGAAGCGACACTGAATTTGAGCGGGCCCATCGGGGAATTCCACGTGGCTGAAATGCCTGTGGCGTAACGTAGTTCGCCCAACTTTAATTTCTCACCCACCCCCCAGACCTGTCCCATATCAAAGAAAACACCCAGACGCATCGACTTGTCCAATCCCATGCCTGGCATGGGTATCAGAAATTCGGCACTACCGACGGCCTTCCGATTGCCGCCCAAGCGTTCTTGAGTCGCTGCATCCACGGGACCTAACGCATTCCCTTCGTACCCTCGCACAGAAGAAACACCCCCCGCATAGAAATTCTTGAAGAAGGGCAATGGCTTACTACCCATGCCGTTCGCCACTCCCACTTCAGCATTCAATGCCAGCGTGTATTTACGTCCCACGGGAATAAACCGTTGATGCTGATACGTGGCGCGGTAATATCGAAGTTTGCCCCCCGGCAACGCCATTTCGCCCCCGACTCTGTGGGAGAGTCCCCGCGTCGGATAAATGCGACTATCGAGCGTATCCCGCCCCCATCCCGCTGTTGTCAGCAACGTCGTATTGTTAGCTCCTTGGGTGGTCACATAATCCTGATAACGTTGGGGACTCAATGCAGTGACATCGAGTTTGGTGGAATCAAAAGAAAGACCAAAATTGACGGTATCGTCATCGCTGATCGGCAACCCGTAACGGACTCCTCCGCCCAATGAAGAAGACCCGTAAGTGCCCACGGTCAACGAACTGGTATTGGTATTGCGCTTGTAAACATCAAACCCCCGCGAAATGCCATCCACGGTGTAATACGGATCGGTATAAGAGAAGGAGTAAACCTGATTGGATTTACTGGTATTCAACCCCACTCCAATGTGCTTGCCGCTACCAAACAGGTTCTGTTGCTGCACGGAACCGGACAAGGTGAATTTTTCCGTACTGGAAAAACCCGCACCAATCATCATGCTTCCGGTAGGCCGCTCTTTGACATTGATCGCCAGATCCACCTGATCCGTCGTACCGGTGACCGCCGGTGTTTCAACGGTCACTTCATCAAAATAGCCAAGCCGATCCACTCGTGAACGTGACTTGTTGATCTTGTCACCGTCATACCAAGCGGATTCCATCTGGCGCATCTCACGACGAATGACTTCATCGCGCGTTCGCGTGTTTCCTGTGACATTGATGCGACGCACATACACGCGCCGACCGGGATCCAACAGGACGGTAAAGGCTACCTGTTGTTTTACTTTATCCAGTTCCGGCACTGCATTGACGTTGGCAAACGCGTAACCCTCATTCCCAAGCCGCTCACTGATTGCCTTGGTGGATTCCGTTAACTTCTCACGCGAAAAAGTTTCTCCGGCTTTGATCGTCAACAACTTGGCTAATTCTGCTTCCGGCAATAAAAGTTCTCCAGCCATCTTGACCGAAGACACGGTGTACTTCTGCCCTTCCGTCAGATTGATCGTGATGTAAATGTCCTGTTTGTCCTTGGAGATGGACACCTGCGTGGATTCAATGCTGAATTCGAGGTAACCCCGATCCAGATACCAAGACCGCAACGTCTCGATGTCACCGGCCAACTTCTGTTTGGAATATTGATCGTTTCTGGTGTACCAAGTTAACCAACCGGGCGTGCGCAATACAAAAAGATCTTGTAACTCCGCTTCCTTAAAGGCCGAGGCTCCCACGATATTGATTTGTTTGATCTTGGCAATTTCCCCTTCATCGACACTGAAGTTGAGGCCAATGCGATTACGCTCCAAAGGGGTCACTGTCGTCGTAATCTGAACTGCATAGTGGCCTTGGCTCAAATACTGCCGTTTTAGTTCCTGCTCCGCTTTTTCCAGCAAAGCACGATCAAAGATGCGGGATTCGGCCAGACCCACTTCACGCAAACCCTTTTTCAACTGATCCTTGTCGAACGCCTTGATGCCGGAAAAGTTCACCGACGCGATGGCAGGCCGTTCTTCCACCAGAACGACCAGCGTTCCCCGGTCAATTTCGATACGAACATCCTTGAAGAATCCTGTGGCAAAAAGAGCCTTGATGGCCGCCGCCGCCTTGTCATCCGTCAGGGTATCGCCCACCTTGACAGGCAGATACCCGAACACCGTACCCGCCTCTGTGCGTTGAATACCCTCTACACGAATATCTTTGACCGTAAAAGCCTCAAAAGCCGAAGCAGCCGGAACAAACATCGCCGTTATCAGGCCCGCCATCAATGTTTTTTTCATGGAATTAGTGAGGAACAACACATGGCCGACAGGCCAAGTGTTTCTTGAAAAGTGAGTGGAAAAAGTCGACCATGTGTCGTTAGAACAACCGGTTGAAATCGTTATAAAACGCAATCGCCATCAAAAGTGACAGAAGCACCATGCCCACCTGCTGACCGATTTCCATCGCACGTTCGGATAACGGCCCTCCCTGCACAAACTCGGCCAGATAATACAACAAGTGCCCTCCGTCTAGAACGGGAATAGGCAGGAGATTTAGTACACCCAAGCTGATACTGATAATGGCTAGGAAGGTAAGGTAGTGTTGCCAGCCAGCCTGCGCGGATCGCCCTGCATAATCTGCAATGGCGACGGGGCCCGA
>JAUYFZ010000094.1 GCA_030689585.1 Rhodocyclaceae bacterium
CCCTCCCCTTCAAGGGGAGGGTTGGGGTGGGGATGGGGGTCAATGGGGCATGTTTCATGATGCGGGGTGGCGATTCGCCATGCACGTTAACGTGAAATAACCAGTTCGGAGTGCCCCGTAACAATCGAGCACAGCGAGCCGATATAAGAACCCCCCGAGAGGGGGGCGAAGGGGGGCGGGCGTTTAATCGCATTGAATGGATTTCATGTGACAGTGGCGAGCATCGTGACCATGCGAGTTTATACCACACGGGTAGAATGTCCTTCTTTACAAAATCGTGTCCGTTACCATGTCCAATCCTGTCCGCACCCGTTTTGCGCCTAGTCCTACCGGTTATTTGCACATTGGAGGTGCTCGCACGGCCCTGTTTGCTTGGGCCTATGCGCGTCGCCACGGGGGAAAGTTCATCTTGCGTATTGAGGATACCGATGTGGCTCGTTCTACGCCGGAAGCCGTGCAGGCTATCCTTGACGGAATGAACTGGTTGAATCTGGACTGCGACGAAGGCCCGTTTTATCAGATGCAGCGCATGGATCGTTACAAGGAAGTTATCGCACAGATGCTGGTCGAGGGGACCGCCTACCATTGTTACGCGCAGCCGGAAGAGTTGGAGAAAATGCGTGAGGCGCAAATGGTCAGGAAGGAAAAGCCTCGTTACGATGGTCGCTGGCGGCCTGCGCCCGAGTCGAATAAAACGCTCCCCCTGCCGCCGGTGGATGTCGCTCCCGTGGTGCGATTCCGTAATCCCGTGAATGGACTCGTGGCTTGGGATGACCAGGTGAAAGGCCGCATCGAGATCAGCAACACCGAACTGGACGATTTCATCATCGCCCGTGCCGACGGAACACCTACCTACAATTTTTGTGTGGTGGTCGACGATTGGGACATGGGCATCACGCATGTCATTCGCGGCGACGATCACGTTAACAACACCCCTCGTCAGATCAATCTGCTTCAAGCATTGAGGGCACCCGTGCCGATCTACGGGCATTTGTCGATGATTTTGGGCGACGATGGCACCAAGCTTTCCAAGCGTCATGGCGCGGTATCAGTCATGCAATATGACGAAGACGGCTATCTGCCCGAAGCCGTCCTCAATTATCTGGCGCGATTAGGCTGGTCGCATGGCGATGAAGAAGTGTTCACGATGGAACAATTCGTTCAGTGGTTCGATCTGGATCACATCACCTCATCGGCGGCTCAGTTCAATACCGAAAAACTCAACTGGCTCAATGCGCATTATCTTAAAGAAGCCGATGATGGTCGTCTGATGCTGGAAGTGGGTAATCGGCTGGCTCGGCGGGGTATTCCATTGGAGTCCATCGCTTCGCTGGAACCGGTGGTGGCTCTATATAAGGATCGCGTGGGAACCCTGAACGAATTAACCGATGCGAGTGAACCTTTTTGCATCACGATTCATCCTTCAGCGAAAATGAGGGAAACACACCTCACCGACACGGCCTGTCACGCCTTGCAGGATTTGCGAACTCGACTTGCAAATTGCGACTGGGAGAAGCCCGCTTTAAGTCAGGCTCTGAAGGAGACGCTCACGGCCTGCGGACTCAAGATGCCTCAAGTCGCCATCCCGTTACGGGTGGCCCTGCTTGGCCAACCCCAGTCACCGGCGATTGATGCTGTGCTGGAAGTCATGGGACGAGAGGGCGTGCTGGCGCGACTTGCTGACATCATTTAGACAAACTTAGTTACCACCAACCAAATCCTTTGGCTTGTTCTTAACTGGTTATATCGCCGCCTCGTTGGTTTCCCCAGTTCTGATGCGGACGACTTGTTCGACGGTGGAAACGAATATTTTGCCGTCGCCTATTTTTCCGGTGCGGGCGGCTTTGATAATGGCTTCGACGGCGATATCGACGGAGGCTTCAGCCAGTACCATTTCAATCTTGATCTTGGGCAGAAAATCGACGACGTATTCGGCTCCACGGTAGAGTTCCGTATGACCCTTCTGTCGTCCGAAGCCTTTGACTTCTGTGACGGTCAGACCGGTGATGCCGATTTCGGACAACGCTTCGCGTACTTCGTCGAGTTTGAAGGGCTTGATAACGGCTTCGATTTTTCTCATGATTTTCTCCTAGGTGCTGATATACCGCGATGTTATCGGATAACGCCAATCCTTGCCGAAACCGCGCCGGGTAATTCGAATGCCAACCGGGGCTTGTCGGCGTTTGTATTCATTTTTTTGTAGTAAATGGATGACTTGTTGCACATGGTTTTCTGCGTGTCCCATGGCGATAATCTCCTGTTGGCTCTTGTTGTGCTCCATGTACTCGGTGATGATGGCATCGAGTTCGGCATAGGGGGGCAGGGTGTCCTGATCTGTTTGATCCGGTTTCAATTCTGCCGAAGGGGCTCGTTCGATGATGTTTTGAGGAATCACGTCGGAGAGCGTGTTGCGGTAGCGGGCCAAACGATAAACGAAGGTTTTCAGAACATCCTTGATGACAGCAAACCCACCGGCCATATCGCCATAAAGAGTGGCATAACCTACGGCCATTTCGCTCTTGTTGCCGGTGGTGAGCACGATACGGCCTGTTCGATTAGAAAGGGCCATCAAGAGCATTCCCCGGATGCGGGCTTGCAGATTCTCATCGGTGGTATCCCAGGCCGGTTTTTGCCCCAGCGGTGAAAAGACAGGGGTCAGCATGGAGGCGAACTGTTGCATGGCCGTGGCGATGGGGATTTCGTCGTATTGCACGCCTAAACGGCGAACCATCTCGCGTGAATCATCCAGACTCATTTGCGCAGTCCAGGGCGAAGGCATCATCACCGCACGCACATTGTCTGCCCCTAGCGCGTCGACGGCGAGGGCCAGTGTGAGCGCGGAATCAATGCCCCCCGATAATCCGATGATCGCACCGGGAAAATTGTTTTTTCCAAGGTAGTCCGTCACCCCCAGTTTGAGGGCGTTATAAACCTCTGCTTCCGGTGACAAGGGAGGCGTGATCGAACCTGGCATTAGATGACCGTCTTGATAACCGACAATTTCCACGGTCTCAACAAAAGCAGGAAGCTGGTGAGTGATCTGCCCAGCGGCATTCAATGCGAAGGAAGCCCCATCGAAGACGAGTTCATCCTGTCCGCCGACCATATTGGCGTAAAGGAGTGGCAATCCGGTACTGACCACACGCTGACGGAGCGTCTCATACCGATCTACCTGCTTATCCCTATGAAAAGGCGAGGCATTGAGGGATAACAGAAGTTCCGCGCCTGCATCACGTGCTTTTTCAGCCGCACCCGCTTGCCAGACATCGGCACAGATGAGTAATCCCAGTTGCACACCGGCGATTTCGATCAGGCAAGGAAACCCGCTTGCGGAGAAATAACGAGGTTCATCAAAGACTTCGTAATTGGGCAAGCGGTGTTTGCGATAGGTTGCTTCGATGACCCCTCCGCGTAGTAGAGAGGCGGCGTTGTAAAGTTTCCCAATGGCTTCATCGGGATGGCCGACGATCAGCGGTAAGGGAGTGGCTTGCGCCAGTGTCGTCAGTTCACGGTGGCAGGCACGGACGAAATCCGGGCGTAGCAACAGGTCTTCCGGTGGATAGCCGCACAGTGACAGTTCTGGAGTCAACAGGCAATCCGCCCCTAACGAGCGTGCCCTTTGTGCCGCATCAAGAATGCGTGCAGCGTTACCCGCAAAATCTCCGACGATGCAGTTGATTTGTGCAATCGCAATTTTCAGGGATGCCATCGACGTAATAACAAGGAGTTGCTGACGACAGAGACAGAGCTGGCCGCCATGGCCGCACCGGCGATGACAGGATTGAGTAATCCGGCGGCGGCTAACGGAATGCCCAGCACGTTGTAGAGGAAAGCCCAGAAAAGGTTTTGGCGAATTTTTGCGAGGGTAGCACGGGAAAGCGAAATGGCATCGGCGACTCCGGCGAGATCGTTTTTCATCAACGTGATGTCGGCTGTTTCCATCGCCACGTCTGTTCCGGCTCCCATGGCAAAAGAGACATCGGCGGTGGCCAGAGCGGGCGCATCGTTGATCCCGTCGCCCACCATGCCAACATGGAGGCCTTGATCTTTGAGTTTTCGCACGGTTTCTGCCTTGTCTGCGGGCAGGACTTCCGCCTCGAAACGAGTGATACCGACCTGCTGTGCGATGTGCGAAGCCGTGGCGTAGTTATCTCCCGTGAGCATGATGACGTCGATACCAAGCTGGTTTAAGCGTGCCACCGCTGCTTTTGAAGTGGTTCGCAATGGATCGGAAATGCCGATAAATCCAAGAAAAACATTATCTTGGGCCACGGCAATGACACTTCGTCCTTGTAAAGCCTGGGGGGAGGATAGTCCCAGATTGGCTAAAAAGGCGGGGGAACCGATGGACAGAAGGTGTCCACCAATGCGGCCTGTCAAACCCCGCCCCGGTGTAACAACGACATCGGTCGGTGTTTCGAGGGGAGCCTCTAAATGGGCTTTGGCATGAGCTACGAGGCACTGTGCGAGCGGATGGGTGGACGCTTGCTCAAGACTGGCGGCTCGCCATAACAAGGTATCTGCTGTTAGGTCTGCCGCTGGCAACACGTCGGTTAAGGTTGGTTTTCCTTCGGTGAGCGTGCCCGTTTTATCGACAACCAGCACGGTCAGTTTTTCAGCCAGTTCTAGGGCTTGTGCGTTTCGGATGAGTATGCCTGCGCGTGCCCCCAGCCCTGTTCCGACCATGATGGCAGTCGGTGTCGCCAACCCCAATGCACAAGGGCAAGCAATGACCAAGACAGCGACGGCGTTGACCAGTGCTTCTGCGAAATCAGCCCCGAACCAACCCCACCCAATTAAGAACGTGGCGAATGCAATGGCACTCACCACCGGCACGAAAATGGCAGAAATACGATCCGCCAGACGTTGTATCGGAGCCTTGGAACCTTGTGCCTGTTCCACCAATCGAATGATGCCTGCCAGAAGTGTATGAGCACCGACCCCTGTCGCACGGCATTTGAGCATTGAATCGGCATTGACGGAAGCAGCGAAAACTTTGTCATTCACTTTCTTGTGAACCGGCAAACTTTCCCCGGTCAACATGGCTTCATTGACCGAGGAGAGTCCTTCAACCACGGCTCCGTCGACGGGACAAGCCTCACCGGGCCGCACGATGAACAAATCACCGGGAATCATATTTTTTACGCTGATGTCGATCCACTGACCATCGCGTTCAATCGTGGCTGTTTGGGGTTGTAGGCGAATGAGTGAGGCCAGTGCTTCAGAAGTCTTGGCGCGGGCACGGGCTTCCAGTATTTTGCCCAGAAGCACCAGTGTGATGACCGTGGCGGACGCTTCGAAATAGACATGCTGGTGGTGCAAATCCATCAGCGTGACCCAGGCACTAAAAGCCCAAGCCATGGTCGTGCCCAAGGCGACCAGCACGTCCATGTTGCCGGTTCCGCCCCGAATGGCATGGAACCCCCCAACATAAAATCGCCATCCGATCCAGAATTGAACGGGAGTCGCCAGAAGAAGTTGTAGCGTGCGTGGCAGAGCGTCGGAATGACCTGCGCTAGGGTCGGTCATAAAGAACATTTGACCGATGAGCGGCAACGTGAGGACGGCAGATATCCAGAACCGGCGTAGTTCCGTTTGGGTGGTCGCGAGTTTGCGTGCCTGTTCCTCGACATGCGTATCCGCTGTGGACAGAGTGGCCGTAAACCCCGCCTGTGTAATCGCGTCGATGACCGTGGTTGCCAGTGCGGCTTCGTCAGAGAGAGGGCGCACGTAGGCACGTTCCCCCGCGAAATTGACCACGGCTTCCACGCCGGGTAGTTGGTTGAGCGTGCGTTCAATACGCGCCGCACAGGCGGCACAACCCATGCCACCAATAGCAAATTCAAGGGATTGGGAAGTTGAAATCATCGTAACTATTCAGGTCGGTGTCAATCTCC
>JAUYFZ010000095.1 GCA_030689585.1 Rhodocyclaceae bacterium
CAGCCTCCCCCTTGAAGGGGGAGGAGCAAGGCGCATCGGTTGTCTCCCTCCCCTTCAAGGGGAGGGTTGGGGTGGGGATGGGGGTCAATGGGGCAAGTTTCATGATACGGGGCGGCATGTTGCCATGATCGTTAGGGCCGAATGTGGCATCGGGAGCGGTATTGTTTTCGATTCGCGGCCCGAAGATGAATTCGCCGAATGGCTCATCAAATGTCGATTCTTGCACCGTGCCTGTGCTTCGTTTGAACTGCTCGAAACCTTGCGGCTGGACAATGGCATTTTCTGGCTATTGGCACGTCATCTGGAACGGCTGGGCCATAGTGCCGAACATTTCGGGTTTGATGCGACCCAAGCGGAGCAAGCACTAACTCACCTAGCAGAACGGCATCCCACCGGAACTTGGCGTGTTCGGTTGTTGCTCAACCGGCACGGTGAAATCCGCACAGAATGTTTCGCGTTGGAACCCACGCCTGAGGGCATCACGGTTGCCATGGCGGTGACTCCTATGGAGAGTGACCACGAATTTTTGCGACATAAAACAACCGACCGACGTGCCTACCAAGGCTTTTCGCCGCCTCAAGGCATTTTCGATACGCTGCTTTGGAATACGCAGAATGAAATCACCGAATTCACGCGGGGTAATGTCGTCGTGGAATTCGAGGGTCAGCGGATCACCCCGCCGCTGATCTGTGGTCTTTTGCCCGGCGTACTCCGTGCTGAACTTCTCGCCCGTGGCGACATTATCGAGCGCGTTATTCAAAAGGATGAACTGTCCAAAGCGACTCGGCTATGGTGGATCAACAGTCTGCGCGGCACTATCCTCGTGGATGATGTTTTGCATGAAGCACTTTCAGACGTTCCCCAGCCACATGGGTGTAAATCTGGGTCGTCGTGATGTTGGCGTGCCCTAGCAAAAGCTGCACCACGCGCAGATCGGCGCCGTGGTTGATGAGATGGGTAGCGAAAGCATGACGCAGCACGTGGGGTGAAATTTTCTCGCGGGGAATGCCCACCTGCATGGCATATTTTTTGATGAGAAACCAGGCCATCTGGCGCGTCATGCCTTCTCCGCGCACGGTGACAAAAACGGCATCGCATGTTCTCTGTTTGAGCAGGACAGGGCGAGATTTCTGAAAGTAACGCGTCAGCCATTCGGCAGCGATTTCGCCCAAAGGCACCAGACGTTCCTTGTCGCCCTTGCCAAAAGTGCGCACGACGTGATCGTTCAGACTGATATTGAGCAGACTCAGCCCCACCAATTCGGAAACACGTAATCCCGTGGCGTAGAGTAATTCCAGCATCGCTCGGTCACGCAACCCCAGCGGGGTTTCAATATCGGGCGCATCCAGCAGGTCCTCCACATTCTTTTCAGACAGCGTTTTAGGGAACCGCGTCCCCTGTCCCGGTCGTTCGATATGAAGCAAAGGGTCTTTTTGAATGCGCCCCTCTTTCAGGAGCCAGAGGAAAAACCGACGCAAAACCGAATGCAATCGACGCTGTGAAGCGGGTTTAATGCCTTCAGCCCGCCCATGAAGATAGACGAGATAGCCATTGATGTCGGTTTCATCCACCTGTTGCAGGTCATGGCCGGAAAGCCATTTCGCAAACAGCATTAGATCGGAACGATAAGCCGACAGCGTGTTTTTAGACAGCCCGTCGGATAACCAAAGGGCATCGGCGAACTGGTCAATCAGTGTTGCGTCTTGGGAGTTACGAGCGGACTTCGCCATTGCCCAACACAATCCATTTTTGAGACGTGAGACCTTCCAGACCCACTGGGCCTCGTGCATGGAATTTGTCGGTTGAAATGCCGATTTCCGCACCCAGACCGTATTCAAAACCATCGGCGAAACGGGTTGAGGCGTTGACCATCACACTGGAAGAATCAACTTCGCGCAGGAATCGCATCGCGTTCGTATAGTCTTCCGTCACAATGGTTTCGGTGTGGGCCGAAGAATATCGGTTGATATGCGCAATGGCTTCTCCCACATCCGCCACGACCTTGCAGGAAATAATGGCGGCGAGGTATTCCGTGGCGTAATCCTCCTCCGTCGCCGGTTTGGCTTGTGGGACGATGGCGCAGGTTTCTTCGCAACCTCGAATCTCGACTCCTTTTTTCATCAGCATGGCCGCAAGGATGGGCAGTTGTGTGGTCGCAACCGATCGTGCCACGAGCAGCGATTCGGCTGTATTACAGGTTCCTAGCCGTTGAGTCTTGGCGTTTTCAAGAATCGCCAATGCTTTTATCGGATCAGCCGCTGTATCGACATAAACATGACAATTTCCGTCCAGATGCTTGATCACAGGCACTCGCGCTTCTTTTGAAATGCGTTCGATCAAGCCCTTGCCCCCGCGAGGCACGATCACATCCACGTATTCCGGCATGGAAACCAGATGACCGACGGCTTCACGATCCGTCGTTTCAATCACCTGCACCGCCGTTTCTGGCAAACCCGCAGATTTCAGACCAGCACGCACACAGGCGGCGATGGCCTGATTGCTTTGCAGGGCTTCACTCCCCCCGCGTAAAATTGCCGCGTTACCGGACTTCAAACATAACGCCGCCGCATCCGCCGTGACATTGGGCCGTGCTTCATAAATGATGCCAACGACCCCCAGCGGCACGCGCATTTTGCCCACCTGAATACCGGAGGGACGGCGTTTGAGATCGGTAATTTCTCCCACAGGGTCAGGCAATGCGGCCACCTGCTCCAACCCTTGCGCCATCGCCTCAATGCCGGATGGCGTGAGTGTCAGTCGGTCAATCATGGCGGGTTCCAGACCCGCCTGTTGTGCTTTGCTGACATCGCTTGCATTGGCCGACAAGAGCGTGGCGGCAGAGGCACGGATATTTTTGGCGATAGCTAAAAGTGCCGCATTTTTAGAAGCAGTGGTGGCACGAGCCATGTCACGCGAGGCTTCGCGGGCCGCATGACCGATGGTTTGTAAGGTGTCTTTGATGTTCATGGTTACCTCAACTTCACTTGCAATGAAAATAATTGGTTTAGATAATTCTCGTTTGACAGCCGCCAAGGATATCCGTGGTTTCGCACTTTTTTATTCTCTTGCTCCGACATCATAAATTCGAAAACAATCTTTCTGTTGTCGACTAGTTCGTTAAATTGCTGAATTGATGGCCTTTCGCAATAGACAAGTTCCTCATATTGGAAACGCTGCCGTTCGCTGACATTGCTAACTTTTGCTTTAATAAAAACCGCCCGTGAATGTTTTTCTTGAAGACGTTGCTCCAAATTACTAAACGGCCAAAAACCTAACGAAATTTCGTTTTGCAGTAGGTCTATTCGTTCAAAAGGTTTATCAGTATTAAGTCGTAACCCGATATTGTTCTTCATGGTCGTCACTTGTGAATGACACCTGTAGTGACCATGCTCATTTTGTTGTCCAATCCTCTGTAGCCTTTCTAGAGCGGACAACTTTTCGGCCCACGTAGGAGCTTGCTGGAATAGATTGATCTTTCCGCACCTATTGCTTGATTCTTTTATCTGTTTGCACTTGATTTCAATTCCTCTAAAGTCTGCGCACTTGTCATTGTTTTCTTTGATGCCGAGCAGTGTTTCAAAAGTGTATCCAATTCCAGTATCCCCGCTTCTAAGAGAATCAATCCAACCCTTGCTATGAATTTCATCAAAACGTGCCGTCAAATCTGCCAATGCATCGTCAAACTGAAATGTCGGACTGTCAATGGTACGAAAGATGAAGGTTCCTTCGTCCAAAGATAACGAGTTTCCGAAAAGAACAGAACAAAGTGCATCGAATTCCGAATCGATTCCTTGTCGGATCACATCCGTATAAAAACCGACTGTTTCGTCTTTATGAGAGGCTCTGAAAAACACTCCAACGCGAAGCCCATGCTCTCGATCACTAAATGCACTATTGAGACCGGTGATTCGTCGTTCAGGGTAACGCTGATAATATTTGTATGCAAGCAGTTGGTTGCGATGAACGACGCCATCGAACCCCTCAAACTTTTTGGTTGCATTCACCCTTAAATTCTGAATGTCAATCGTAGGGAAAAACTCATAAACTTCCGCAGGAATAAGCACACCATGTCGACCTGAATCGTCGTTTTTTGTCAGTACTTTTGCAAAGACGACACCACCATGAAATGGGTTGCCGGCTAGACTAACTAAGCCTTGGCAATAGGAGAGCAAACTGTCGAGTTGTCGATTTTTCATCTCACTTTTTACGTTTCAAAACGTCAGCGTTTATTATAGGTTGCATCATTTTCGCAACATGTGCTATCACATCCACTACGACTGAATTGCCGAATTGCTTGTAAGCACGCGTATCCGATACGGGAATCCGAAAAGTATCTGGAAAACCCATCAATCGTGCGCATTCACGTGGTGTTAAGCGACGTGGATTTTGACGATTTCCCTGGTTGATTAAGATTTCTGACCCGTCTTTGTAATAACGAGCAGAAAGAGTTCTGGCAATGTTTTTTGGTTCAACCAATCCGAATCCGAATCCATTGCCTTTAGCGCGATGTTTTTCGGCGTAATTTTGTAAATAAGTCCACAGATGATCGGTGAGTGTGTATTTTGAATGTACGTGCTTTTGCGTATTATCGAAATATTTACCTTCATCCCACGGCAGTAGAGGTTCTGTACCATCGGTACGATGCAGGATGTCGTGTAGAGTTTTCACGCCTTTTAAAGGCAACGGCAAAGCATTCCAGTCGAAAATTGCCGCAGCTTCAGATTCGCGGAATCCTACGATAAGAATGCGCTCGCGATGCTGAGGAACGAAATGTGCACCATCAATAACGCGATAGTGAATGTGATATCCGAGATCATCTATCAACGCACGACGAATAATCTCAAAAGTACGTCCTTTGTCGTGTGAAACGAGATTTTTAACATTTTCCAGTAAAAAAGCTTGTGGTTGTTTAGCTTTAATGATGCGACAGACATCAAAGAACAATGTACCTTGCGTTTCACAGGCAAAACCATGGGCGCGTCCCAGTGCATTTTTTTTCGACACCCCCGCAATTGAAAATGGTTGACATGGAAAACCGGCTAACAGCACCTCGTGATCCGGAATGTCATGTGTTTGTAACTGCGTAATATCACCATGAAGCGGATGACCATCGCGATAATTTTCGGCATAGGTTTTCTGTGCGTAGGCATCCCATTCGCTTGTAAACACACAACGACCACCGATGCTTTCAAAAGCTGTTCTGATACCGCCAATACCAGCAAAAAGATCAATGAAACGAAAACACGGTTCACCTTGCCTCGTAATTTCCAAGGGCAACAGTTGCTGTAATGCCGAAATAAGATAGGACGGCGGTTCAGTTTCGCCCGTTTGCCACCGACGCACCGTCCGCACGCCAACACCAAGATGATTGGCGATCTCTGCTTGTGTTTTAATTTCACGAGCGGCTCGCAAATAATCGAGTGCTGAATCAGTATTGCCGTCAGTAAAAAGAGCAGATGCCATGGTTATTGAGTTAACTTCAGATATTTACTTCCAATCAGAACAGCATCAAAACGGTATGTCGTTCATCAATTCCATCGACCTATCGTAATGGTTTTTTTGTTGACGAATCTCCTTTAACCACGCCTTGAACTTGGCAATATCACCGTCAAAAACTTTTAGATCGTCTTCCAACTCGCGGATGAACTGCTGATGATGAACAATGTTAACCTCAAGAGCACTCACAACACGCTCTGGAAATAAAGCAAAAGAGGACACGTTGAAGCGCATGGCGAAGGATGCTTGAACATGGGAAATTTCCATGTCCAACTCATTTTTTTGTTCTTTAAGCACTTTGTTGTAATGCTTGATTCGAGCCTGGCTGATATTGTTAATCGCGTGTTGGTCGATATGTTCTAGTTCTAGTTGCAATTGCAAGAGTTCTAATAAGTTTCTTTTTTCGTACGCTTTGTTGGCTCGCTGCATCAATACGTTTTTACGTTCGCGTTCTACGGAATCAGGTTCACGGTCGGGGTGCAACGCACTGGCCAGTTTGCGGTAAACCTCTCGAATAGATTGGCTGATTTCTTGAGATTCCGCCGCTTGCTTGGCTTCTTGTGCGATTTGTTTGGCGGATTTTTTACGGTTTGCTTTTCTGGCAGCGTCGTTCTTTTCTTGCGCCTCCCAGTTATCCTTGAATTTTCCCTCGAATTGACGCATCAAATCTTCCGGCGACTCCATATCGGACAGGTCAAAATCATCACCCAATTCGATGCCGAGCATATCTTCCATGAACGCCTTGACCATTTCTTTTGCTTCAACCTCGTCATCCGCATAGCGCGTGGGGCTGTGCTTGTCGTAGATCGCCTTCAGCGCATCATCGTTGAGTTTGCCCGCCAATACGCCTGCCAAATCAAGCAGCATTTCTTTTATCGTTTTGCGTTCTTGTTTTGTCAGTCCTTGGCGAGAAATAGCCGCGTCGAGACAATGAACCATCTGAATGTTGAGTGCTTCCATCGCTTCCGTCAGCGGCAACAGTTCTTCAACAAACTTTTTTTGATACGGTGGAAGGACGTTTTCCCACGCGGAAAGTTTTGAACGTCTTTCTTCAATTTGTCGGATGAGGCTATTAAAGGTTTTCTGATCTTTTGAAAGCGATGTTTTCTGATGTGTCGTAGAAATGGCAATCTTTGTGGTGGTCGATTGCGTGTCAAATAAATCACGAATGGCAGGTTTTTTATGCATGAAAAGTATTCCTTGTTAACGTGAAACACATTCCCCATCCCCCTCCCAGCCTCCCCCTTGAAGGGGGAGGAGCATCTCTCCCTCCCCTTCAAGGGGGAGGAGCATCTCTCCCTCCCCTTCAAGGGGAGGGTTGGGGTGGGGATGGGGGTCAATGGGGCATGTTTCATGATGCGGGGTGGCGATTCGCCATGCCCGTTAATCGTAAGGCAAGTTGCAAAAATTCATCCCACGCATCGCCCGACGCTACGCCTTTGATGATGCGGTCGATGCGGGCGGCTTGTTGCAGGGCGCGTATGGATTTGATCGCGCGTGCTTCGTTTGCCAATGCCCAAAGTACCAGCGGCAGGGCGGCTCCTTCGGATTTAAGCCCGTCGAGGGTGCGAACGCAGCGGGGAAGATCGTGATTTTTCAGGGCTTCGCGCAGATCTTCAATGTCATAGCGAGAAACATTCAATACGGCATCGGAAACTTGTTTTAACGAAATCTCCCCTGGGGGATGCAGTAAGCCGAGTTTTTGAATTTCCTGATGCGCCGCTAGGAGATTGCCTTCGACATGGGCGGCGATGAATTCCAGTGCTTCCCTGCTGGCGGTTTGTTGCTGACGTTTCAGTCGTTCAGCCAACCAGGCGGGGAGTTGTGCCAGAGGCGGGGCGTTACATTCGAGGATCATTCCTGCGTTACTCAACGCGGTAAACCAAGCTGCTTTTTTGGTCGTCCAATCGAGTTTCGGTAAGGTGATGAGGGTCATCACGCCGGGGCCAGATTTTTTGCAATACCGTTGCAGGGCTTCACCGCCCTCACGTCCGGGTTTGCCGGACGGTATTCGCAAATCGATTAACTTGTCGCCACCAAAAAGCGAAAGATTTCCCCCGGCTGCAAAGAGTTCTTCCCATCGGAAACGAGGCCCGACGATCAGCACTTCACGTTCTCCAAACCCCCGTTGTTTTGCCGCCGCACGAATTGCATCCCCCGCTTCAATGGTCAAAAGCGGTTCGTCCCCATGCACAACGTATAACGAGGCCAGCGGCTTATCAGAACGCGCAAGGTGTGCGGACAGTTGCTCTGGACGAAGCAGCATGGTTATTCGTCAAGCGGCTGATTCTTCGCTTTGGTCAGGCGACGCATCAACTGTCCTACCAAGTCAGATTCGATGTCGCGCCAGAGGACGGCTTCTTCGGATTCCTTGGCCAGCACTAAGGTGTCGTCAAAATTCATGTCGCGTCGAATAACGATTGTGGCGGGGGGCAGGAAGTTTTGTCCCTTTGCGGTATGCAGACGGAAGCTGAATGTGCGCACGAACTGAAATTCCTTGACGCGCCCAGTACCAGACAGGGAGAGGATGTTTTTCTGTTTTGAATCACTCACCACAGAAAAAATGGCCTGTGCTGTTTTGGGGTCGCCCACGATGCGGGTCGTTTTACCGGATTCAATGGCGCGCTTGAGGGCGGCATGAAGTTCATCGGTTTCGGAGAGGGCCAGGTAGATGGTCTCGAAAGCAAATTTCGCATCGAACGTGCCCCGCAGCTTGAAGCCACAGGCAGAGAGGGAGAAGGCAAGGGTGAGCGTGAGGGCGATCAGGAACAGACTTTTGCGCATAATAGTTACACCACAATATTGACCAGACGGTTCGGCACCACAATGATTTTTTTAACGGGCCGATCTTCCATGAATTTCTGTGCCATTTCTGAGGCGAGGGCCGTTGCTTCAATGCTCGCTTTATCCGCAGAAGAAGCGACCCGCACATTGCCACGGGTTTTGCCGTTGATTTGCAGCACCAGTTCAATTTCGTCCTGAACCAGTGCTTCTTCGAGCGGTTCCGGCCAGGGGGCGTGCAGAATGTCGTCGCCGTAACCCATTTCACGCCAAAGAACGTGGCAGATGTGCGGGGTGATCGGGGAGAGTAGGCGCAGCAGGATCGAGAATCCTTCCGACGCATGCGCGTCCGAAGGGGATTTTTCCAAAGCGTTCAACATTTTCATCGCCGCAGAAGCGACGGTATTGAACTGAAGCCGCCCCAGATCGTAATTGGCTTGTTTCAACAACCCATGAATCTCGCGGCGGAGTGAGGAGGAACCTTCTCCATTTTTTGGCAAGGTGGCTCCCAAAGCCCACAGACGTTTTAAGAAGCGATACGCCCCTTCTACCCCAGCATCCGACCAGTCGAGGGATTGATCGGGAGGGGCCGCGAAGATGATGAAGAATCGCGCCGTATCCGCGCCGTATTGCTCGATCAATGCCTGAGGATCCACGCCGTTGCCCTTTGATTTCGACATTTTGGAGCCGTCTTTCAACACCATGCCCTGGGTGAGCAAATGGGTGAAGGGTTCATCGTAATGAACCAGCCCCATATCCCGCATGACTTTTGTCCAGAACCGCGAGTAGAGCAAATGCAAAATGGCGTGTTCGATGCCACCGACATATTGGTCGACCGGCATCCAGTGATCCGTGCGGTGATCCACCATCGTTTGTGCATCCGGTGCGCAATAACGGGCGTAATACCAAGAAGAATCGACGAAAGTGTCCATCGTGTCGGTCTCACGTCGGGCCGGTTTCCCGCAAGTCGGGCAGGGGCAGACAAGGAAATCGGCCCGCTTGGCGAGCGGGTTACCGGAACCGTCCGGCACGCAGTCTTCAGGCAACACCACGGGTAACTGATCGTCCGGCACGGGGACGGAACCACACTGTTCACAATGGATGATCGGAATGGGGCATCCCCAGTAACGCTGGCGGGAAATACCCCAGTCGCGCAAGCGATACTGCACTTGAACATCGCCCAATCCTTTGGCTTTTAATTCGGCGGCGATGGTCGCTATGGAGGCCAATTCGATTTGTTTGACGGGCAGTCCGTATTTTTCGGCAAAAACCATATCCCGCTCGTCGTGCGCGGGGACGGCCATGACGGCCCCTTCGCCATAACTCATCAGCACATAGTTGGCCACCCAAACGGGGAGGCGTTCACCCGTCAGGGGATGTTCCACAAACAATCCTGTTGCCATGCCCTTCTTTTCCATGGTGGCCATATCGGCTTCCATGACGGAACCGTGCTTGCATTCATCAATGAATGCAGCCAAGGCGGGATTATTCTGCGCCGCTAAGGTTGCCAGGGGATGTTCGGCAGCCACCGCACAGAACGTCACTCCCATGATCGTATCTGCACGAGTGGTGTAGACCCACAGCAGTTCACGTTGTCCCTCTTGATCATACGGAAACGCAAACCGAACGCCGACGCTCTTGCCGATCCAATTGGCCTGCATGGCCCGCACACGTTCCGGCCAGCCGGGTAGTGAATCCAAGGAGGTGAGTAGTTCTTCGGCGTATTTCGTAATGGCCAAATAGTAGCCGGGGATTTCGCGTTTTTCGACGAGTGCGCCCGTGCGCCATCCCCGACCTTCGATCACCTGCTCATTGGCTAATACTGTCTGATCCACAGGATCCCAATTCACGACCTGTGTTTTCTTGTAGGCCGTGCCTTTTTCAAGCATTCGCAAAAACAGCCACTGGTTCCATCGGTAGTAATCCGGTTGGCAAGTGGCCAATTCACGATCCCAATCCACGCCTAACCCCAGCGATTGGAGTTGTTGTTTCATGTGGGCGATATTGTCCTTCGTCCAGACCGCCGGAGGAACGCCATGAGCGATGGCGGCATTTTCAGCCGGTAGGCCGAAGGCATCCCAGCCCATCGGTTGCAACACATTGAACCCGCGCATCTTGTGCCACCGCGCCAGCACATCACCGATGGTGTAATTGCGCACATGGCCCATGTGCAGCTTACCTGACGGGTAAGGAAACATGGACAGGCAGTAATATTTTGGCTGTGTAGAGTGGTCGTCCGCACGAAAGGATGCGGTGGCATTCCAATAGGATTGGGCGGCCTGTTCGATATCGAGTGGAGAGTATTTTTCTTGCATGGGCGAAATTATACCCGCCCATCAGGTTCTTTAAGGCTCATGTCCTAGCAGATGGGTTACCACCAGCCGATAGTTTTCAATGAAAAAACCGACATAAGGGGTGTAATCACCTGTTTCGTAGTAGTCCACCGTGCTTCGAATGTATTTGCTGATGAGGATGTCACTAAAGAACAGCGGCAACAGTCCGCCACGAACCAAGGCGGCGGTTTGCATCATGCGGGCAGTCCGCTTGTTTCCATCTTTGAAATACTGCAAATAGGCCACATTGCAGTGAAGGTAAATGGCCTGCTCGATCACATCGCTGTATTTTTCAGATTCAGACAAAATAAACTTGATCTCGGTACGCAAGCGCATAGGGTCCGCCAAGGGTTTGTATGTCGTTGCTCCTATCTGAACAGCACCTTGCCGTCCTAATCCTTGCGCATCAGGGCGCAGCAGATCGCGCATCAAAACCTTGTGTAAATCGCAAAGGTAATCAAAATCCAAAGGCGTTGAAGGCTCAATCCCCATCACCTGCTCAAAACCATTACGAAGGTTGACGAGCATCACAGCATCGGAGTAACGCTTGCCATCCGCCGTCACGCCCCTTCGAAGTAAATTGTCTGTATCGATGCGGTCGTAGGTGTTGCCTTCAATCTTGGCCGATGTATATACAAAATCCACCGTCATTTCCTCATAGTTGCGCTCATCCGCACGAAATGAGTTCAGCGGGTAAGCGCGTATCAAGGATTGCAAGAGATGCTTGTCCTCATCGGACAAAATTGGGCGACGCACAACAAAATCAGGGTTGTATTGCATGATGAGTAACGGGTGCAACTAAAAGTGGTGGACGGTAACTGCGCAGATCGGTCGGAACTCACACCTCCTCCCCCCTCAAGGGGGAGGCCGGGAGGGGGATGGGGGAAAGGGTTACGCGCAACTGTAGCCTCCCCATCCCCTCCCCAACCCTCCCCAGGAAGGGGAGGGGGCGTCACCGCTATCGTCCACCACTTTTAGTTGCACCCATGAGTAACTCGCATTAACGATCTCCTTGAATTATGCCGTAAGATACGTCCATGAAATTATTCATCACGATATTGATCGTCCTTTCTTGCTGGGGGGTTCGCGCCGAACCTGCCTCTCCGCTTGCTCCGTTGCCTGTCTCATCGCCTGCCACGACGGGCGCGCTCACCGGTGACATTCTTTTCCGTTTTCTGGTGGCAGAAATCAGTCTGGCACGCGGACAGCTCGATCTTTCCGTGGATACCTATCGCGATCTCGTGAACCAGACGGCCCCCCTGCGCGATGCTCGCCTTGTGCGTCGTGCCACGGAAATTGCCTACCATGCACGTCGTTTGGATGTCGCGCTTGAACTGGCCACTCGATGGAGCGAACTCGAACCAAAATCCTTGCAGGCGCAACACATCATCGCCGCCCTTTTGGTCGCGACTGGTAAAAAAGAAGAACTCGCCCGTTTTGTGAAAGAACATCCCGACGCACTAGAAGTGCGCCTAGCCTATGCGCGCCTTCTCATCAACGAAAAACGCTATGACGAAGCACGGAATGTGTTCACCTCTTTCCTAGAAGCCGCCCCCAATAATACCGATGCTCTCTATGCCGTTGCCTTGCTTTCCTTGCAATCCAACCAGTTTGATGTGGCGGAGCAGCATTTCAAGCGGTTACTCGAACTTCGCTATACGGGTGCGCCTGCCGTGCGACTCTATCTGGCACAGATTTATCGGCAAACAGGACGACATACCGAGGTGTTCGATATTTTGAACGAAGCCCTATTAACAGACCCTAATCAGCCGGAATTGATTTATGAGGCAGCACTGGCCGCGGATCGCATCGGCAAGCTGGACATCATGGAACGTCTGTTGCGTCATCTGATTGAAATAAAACCCGATCACGCACACGCCTATAACGCCCTGGGTTATGCCTTGGCAGAACGTGGCGAGCGACTCGGCGAGGCACAAAAACTGATTGAAACGGCGGTGCAACTCGCCCCGAAAGACCCGTTCATTCTGGATAGCCTCGGGTGGGTGCGCTATCGTCGTGGCGATACGTCGGGGGCGTTGGAATCCTTGCGGGTGGCCTTTGAGATGAAAGCCGATCCAGAAATTGCCGCCCATCTCGGTGAAGTCCTCTGGACGCTCGGGCGACAAGAGGAAGCTCGGCAAACCTGGCGCGATGCCATCGTCAAAAATCCGGACAGTGAAGTGCTGACCG
Organism: Rhodocyclaceae bacterium; assembly: GCA_030689585.1. Taxonomy (GTDB): domain Bacteria; phylum Pseudomonadota; class Gammaproteobacteria; order Burkholderiales; family Rhodocyclaceae; genus Nitricoxidivorans. Next base: position 12,801 of record JAUYFZ010000095.1, read on the forward strand.
CCACGTTGAAGAAATTCGTCCCCTGAAACTTCTGACCGTATTCCTATGCAGTGGGTTACTCCTCGGTTGTGCAACCACGGTAACCGCGCCATTCCTGCGCGACCTGACAGCTTTCTCGCTAGAAGGCCGGCTGGCGGTACGTCAGGGTGAAACCCGTCATTTCGCTCATCTGACGTGGCGACACGATAAAACCAGTGACGAGATTCTGATAACGACCCCCTTGGGCCAAGGCGTGGCGGAATTAACCCGCGATACCTCAGGCGCACGTTTGACGATGGCTGATCGGCAACAACGCACCGCTTCTGATTGGGACGCGCTCTCTGCACAGGTATTTGGCCTGCCTCTTCCCCTAACCGGATTGCCTCGGTGGATATTCGGCCACGCGCCGCCCTCAGCCTCCGGCTGGAAACTTCAGATACTTTCCGTGGAAGAGGGACTGCCCAAAAAAATCCATTTAGAGCGCGACGACATTGAATTGCAGCTCATCGTGGATACGTGGCTGGAAGCGAAATGAACCCCCTGTGTTGGATCGCTCCGGCCAAGATCAATCTGTTCCTTCATGTCGTCGGTCGTCGAACAGATGGCTACCACCTGCTTCAAACTGTATTTCGGTTTCTTGATGTCGGCGATACGCTGCACTTTACCCCCCGCACCGATGGCCAAATCACGTTGGCCACGCCGTTGCCCAATGTCCCGATTGAATCCGACTTGACCGTGCGTGCGGCCCGCGCATTGCGTGAAAGCACTCAAATAAAAACGGGGGGGGTGACCATTGCCTTAGAAAAACGCCTGCCCATGGGCGGAGGGCTGGGCGGAGGCAGTTCGGATGCGGCCACCACCTTGATCGCCTTGAATCACCTGTGGGGATGTGGTCTGTCTTCCGAGGAACTTCAACAAATCGGACTCACGTTGGGGGCCGATGTGCCTATTTTCATCCACGGTCGAGTCGCCTTTGCCGAAGGGGTGGGTGAACAATTCACGGACCTAGCCGCCCCCCTGCCTCCTGCTTGGTATCTGGTCACCGTGCCCGGCGTGTCCGTGCCCACGCTTGACATATTCCGTGCTCCCGATTTATCACGCAACACCCCCATGATGGATCCGGCACGCTGGCGACATGGAGATGGTCACAATGATCTGGAACCCGTCGCCACACGGTTGTATCCAGAAATTGCTCATCATCTAGCGTGGTTACGTCGAGCGAGTCCCTTCAGTGGCATGAGCGGATCCGGGGCTTGCTGCTTCGCAGAATTTCAAACCGAAGCCGAGGCGAATGCTGCCCGTCACGCGCTGCCGACGGAGATGAAAGGTTTTATCGCACGCGGGGTAGACGTGTTATATTTTCCGCCGTTTCGTTACCCATGAATGGATTAAATCAATGAACTGCACCCGAGTCGATGACATGCTGATCGAGATGATTGGCCCAAGAGTCAAAGAGATCGAGGAAAAATTCGCTCGCGGTGAAGGGTTGGAATCAGACGACATCAACACCCTGTTGTTGAAGAGCCAATACAATCACATCAATCACTTAGATTCCAAATTGAATGAGGTAGTGGCGAGTGTCGTGACACTGGAAAGAAAATTCACCGAACTCTCCGGTCAGTTCTCCACCTTCAAGGCAGAAATCATCGCCGAACTGGCCAAATCCCAAGTGGAAATGCGTGACATGATCCTCACCACCATGCGTTGGTATATCGGCAGTGCCGGTGTGGTGCTTGTGCTGTTAAAAGCACTCGATTTGTTCGTGAAATGATGTTTTACCCCCCCCCCCCCAGCATAAATCATGCCAAGCGTGGCTTCAGCCTTCCAGTCCACGCTTTAACGTGAAACACATGCCCCATCCCCCTCCCAGCCTCCCCCTTGAAGGGGGAGGAGCATCTTTCCCTCCCCTTGAAGGGGGAGGAGCATCTTTCCCTCCCCTTGAAGGGGGAGGAGCATCTTTCCCTCCCCTTGAAGGGGAGGA
>JAUYFZ010000097.1 GCA_030689585.1 Rhodocyclaceae bacterium
CGAAAATTTCCTTCTGCATGTAATGCTGGTACTGACCCAGTTCCACCGCATCGGCGCAAAGCGTGCTTTCGTGAGAGGGTCGCTCCACCACGCCCCCTTCCGAACGGACGACACGCACCCCTTCCCGCGTGAGTTCGGCAACATCGCCATCTTCCAGATAAACCATCGTGCGGGTAACCTGAAGCAAAGCAGAAGTATCCGAGGCGGCGTACACCCCCTCTTCACCCAGTCCCAACAACAGCGGTGCACCGTGCCGAGCCACAATGATGCGATCTTCACCTTCCCGCAACACGGCAATGGCATACGCCCCGGTCAATCGCTGCGTCGCCAAGCGCGTCGCCTCGAAAATATCGGGAGTTTGTTGCAACGTGAATTCGATCAGGTGCGCAATGGCTTCTGTATCTGTATCCGAGGTAAAGATGAATCCTTCCGACTGCAACGCTTGTCGAATAGTGGAAAAATTCTCGATGATGCCGTTGTGCACCACCGCCAATCCGCCGGATACATGCGGATGGGCATTGCGTTCGCTCGGCACGCCGTGCGTCGCCCATCGGGTATGCGCAATGCCAGTCGTCGAGGTCAGCTCACCGGCCATCGTTTCCAGTTCAATCACCCGCCCCATGCTGCGCATTCGCATCAATTCGGGAGTCAGCACCGCCAGCCCCGCTGAGTCGTAACCGCGATATTCGAGCTTTTTCAGTCCTTCTATCAGAACAGGAACAATATTGTTAGCCGCAATGGCTGCCACGATGCCACACATTTCATCACCCCTTGATTGGACGTTTCCAGCCTGCCACGGAAAATTGTTTTGTGCGCGAAACCGTCAGTTGATCCGGCGGTGCGTCTTTTGTCAGCGTCGTTCCTGCTCCCAGCGTGGCTCCACGACCCACGGTCACGGGTGCGACGAGCTGTGTATCCGAACCGATGAACACATCGTCCTCGATCACCGTTCGATGTTTCGCAGCCCCGTCGTAATTGCAGGTGATCGTTCCCGCCCCCACATTCACGCGGCTGCCGATGGTCGCATCCCCGATATAGGACAGGTGATTGGCTTTTGAATGGTCGGCGATGGTCGAATTCTTCACTTCAACGAAATTACCGATATGCACCGCAGCCCCCAATACGGTTCCCGGTCTAAGGTGAGCGAAGGGTCCTATGACACAACGTGGGCCAACGACGGCATCCTTCAAGACGCAATTCGGGCCAATCGTCACCCCGTCGCCTAACACCACCTTGCCCTCAAAGACGCAATTCACGTCGATGCTCACATCACGGCCACACAACAATTCACCCCGCACATCAATCCGCGCCGGATCCGCCAACGCGACTCCCGCCTCCATCAGTCTTTCGGCCATGTTTCGCTGGGCAATCCGCTCCAATGCCGCCAACTGCGCCCGGCTGTTGATGCCTTCGACCTCCCACGAATCCTCCGGATGACACGTTTCAATCGTCATCCCTTCCCCAGCGGCTAACGCGACGATGTCCGTCAAGTAATATTCCCCCTGTGCATTCCGGTTACCAAGGGCGGGCAACCAGCGAGAAAGTTGTGCCGTAGGGGCTTTAATAATCCCTGTGTTGATTTCAGAGATGGCACGCTCGGCATCCTCCGCATCCTTTTCTTCAACAATGCGCGTGATGCAGCCTTTCACCCGGACAATACGTCCATACCCGTGAGGGTTATCGAGACAAACGGTCAGCAACGCTAGGTGCTCCTCGGCCCCTGTTTGCATCAACCGAATTAACGTTTCCGTCCGTATCAGCGGCACATCCCCGTAGAGCACCAGCGTCGGAACCGCCGGATCAAGGTAAGGAAGTGCCTGCATCACCGCATGGCCCGTTCCCAACTGCGGTTCCTGCGTCACCCACGTGATATCGCTGCTGGATAACCGCTCACGCACCCGTTCTCCGCCATGCCCTACCACCACACAAATACACGAAGGAGCCAGTTGTCGGGCAGTATCCAGAACATGCGCCAATATCGGCTTGCCCGCCAGCGGATGCAACACTTTGGGCAGGTCAGAATGCATTCGCTTACCCTGACCTGCGGCGAGGATGACGATATTCATTTTAGCAATCGAAAAAGAACAAGATCAAGATCAAGCGGTTCTCACTTCATTGAGTAAGTATGGATGGCATTCAAGTACCTTGAGCAGCTTCACCAAGGCCAAGGGTGGCTTTGTTTTGCCGTTCTCGTAGCGAGAAAACGCATTGATACCACCACCGAATATCTCGGCGGCTTCGCGCTGGTCGAGAGCAAGTTTTTTTCGCACGTTAACAATAAAGCTTGGATCAACAATAGCCGCATTCACCTGCTTCGAGAAACTACGCATTTCACGCATCACACGATTCGATTCCCCCGCATCCAAAACAGATTCAGCACAAGCAGGGCAAAAGTCACCCGTCACAGCCGCAATGACTGTAGTTTCACCCTTATAGGTATAAGGCATGTCGCGGATGTCATGAATCAGTTCCGCAGCACCGCAAACGGGGCATTTCATATTCATAGCTCCCTGAAAGACACGATGAGCACCTCATCAATGACCGTCAATTTCAGATAAACATCACCTACCTTCGTGCTCGGCCGGTACACATCCTGCCAGACCGAGTGATTTGCGTAGGTTGTCATGCTCTTGTGGAAATCCGCCGGAGTGAGTGCCATCACCACATCCAGCATGTCAGAAAATTCAAGCCCCAACTCACTCGCCCCTGTTCGCGCCGCGTGCGTTGTACCTACCTTTTCAACCTCTACTAACGCTTTGAGAACAGCCAACTTGTAATTCGGTGTTCGTTTTTCCATAAGCGGATAGTAACCTAGTTGCCATATTGCCGCTGAAACCGACTTAACGTGAAACACATGCCCCATCCCCCTCCCAGCCTCCCCCTTGAAGGGGGAGGAGCATCTCTCCCTCCCCTTCAAGGGGGAGGAGCATCTCTCCCTCCCCTCCAAGGGGGAGGA
>JAUYFZ010000099.1 GCA_030689585.1 Rhodocyclaceae bacterium
TATTCATTGAACGATCACCGCCTTAGGGGCACATACTTCAACGCACATGCCGCAGTTAATACAAAGGGAAGGATCAATGATCCAAGTCTCCGGCTTTTTAAGATCACCCGCGATGCAATTAACGGGACAGTAACGCTGGCAAATGGAACAACCATTACAGATGTCACGATCAATCGTATGGTGAATCAGCCCCTTGCAAACACCTGCCGGACATTTTTTATCGACGATATGGGCGATATATTCGTCGCGGAAGTAACGCAAAGTGGTTTGCACCGGATTAGGTGAAGTCTGTCCCAATCCACACAGGCTGGCTTCCTTGATACGAGCAGAGAGTTCATCAAGCGTATCTAAATCTTCCAGTTCTCCCTTGCCTTCACAGATACGGGTCAAAATTTCCCGAAGCCGAATGTTGCCGATACGACAGAAAGTGCACTTACCGCAGGACTCATTCTGGGTGAAATCGAGAAAGTAACGGGCAATATCCACCATGCAGGATTTACTGTCCATGACGACCATACCGCCCGACCCCATGATCGCACCCGTGGCGTTAATCGCCGCATATTCAATCGGCGTATCAAAAAGCGATTCGGGCAAACAGCCGCCACTGGGGCCACCCAACTGCACGGCTTTCAACGGATGTTCCGAAGCCGAGCCACCGCCAATGTCCATGAGCAGTTCACGCACCGTCATGCCCATGGGGATTTCCACCAGCCCGCCCTTGGCAATCGCACCCGCCAGGGCAAATACCTTCGTGCCCTTGCTATCCGAAGTGCCGATGGCAGCATAGGCCGCGCCACCGTTCAAAATGATCCAAGGCAGATTGGAGAGCGTTTCAACGTTATTGATAATCGTCGGTTTTCCAAACAACCCCTTGATGGCCGGGAAGGGAGGACGAATGCGCGGCATACCGCGTTCCCCTTCAATAGAGGCCATGAGCGCGGTTTCTTCACCACAGACAAAAGCACCCGCCCCTTCCTTAACCTTCACGTCAAAGGAAAAACCACTGCCTAGGATGTTTTCTCCCAGATAACCCGCCGCACGAGCATCGTTAATGGCTTGATTGAAGTTGATCACCGCCAGGGGATATTCAGCACGAATGTAAGCATAGCCTTTCGCCGCACCCATGGCATAAGCCGCAATCAACATGCCTTCCAGCACACTGTGAGGATCGCCTTCCAGTAAGGAACGATCCATGAACGCCCCCGGATCCCCTTCATCGCCGTTGCATATCAAGTATTTCAAATCGCTCGGGGCATTGCGAGCAAATCGCCACTTGGCATGAGTGGGAAACCCAGCCCCACCGCGTCCCCGTAATCCAGAAACTTCCACTTCCATGATAACGTCATCGAAGGTTATGCCCCCCTGAAGAATTTTCTCCAAAGCGTGATAACCGTTGCGTGCTCTGTATTGTTCAATGGAAGTGGGATTCAGTTGTCCGACATTACGCAATGCAATGCGAGTCTGGCGAGCCAGATACCGCCCCTTTTCCAGATCGGGAGCATCGCTGGAGCGAATCAAATTTTCAGTGAGTAATTCACCGCCTTCGGTATGAAAGGCCACGAGTTGCGGAATGTTTTTCTTGTCGACCAAACCATACAGATGCGTGGTTCCACGGGCTGACTCCGTTATTTCCACCATGACTTCCTGATGGCACATACCGGCACAACCTACTGTCCGAAACTCCGCTTGCGGAAGCTTGGCTTGCAACAGTGCTCGCACTTCTTTGGCACCAGCGGCAATACCACAAGTGCCCTCTCCGACGGTGATAATCAATCCTTCTCCGTTCATGGGGACACCTCCTGTGAAGATGATGTCGCTGCTGCATCTTCTGATTTCGATTTCTTTCTGGCCTTGGCTGCGTTTTCAAGTCCTGTCAGTACTTCCTTGTGCGCCTTGGCGTGGTTCTTCAAACTGCGCTGCGCATCAGCCCCTTTCAAGTTGGGAAACACTTCGTCGCCTACCACCATCACCGGAGCCAATGAACAACAACCAATACAGGCCACATCTTCAAGGGTGTAACTGCCATTGCCAGCGGTGTCCGCTTCAGGGTCTGTGATGTCCAATGCCTGACGTAGCGCAGTGTTCAGCCGATCCGCCCCCTTCACATGACAGGCGGTGCCGTGACACACCTTGATGCGGTTGCGCCCCACCGGACGCAAACGAAACTGGGCATAAAACGTAACCACACCATACAGTTGGCTGGCATTGATGTCCGTATGCTGAACAACTAAGTCCATCGCCTTGCGCGGCACATAGCCATATTCGCCCTGAATGGCTTGCAACAACGGCACGGCGGCAGCGGCATCCGATCCGATCTGCGCAACCATTTGCAAGATACGAGCGGGGTCAACAACGGCTTCCAACGATGATGTAGACGATGATTGGGTCATGCGATGAGCTCCTTATATCCTTCTATTACAGTCGGGTATAGTATAGCCCATTCCGTTACCGCCCATTCCTTGAAAATTCACTGCCCCTGTCCCCACAAAGTTGAAACCGGCGCGGCCCAGATCCCATTCCCCAACGGCATCGTCTCGTCGCCGTCGTACAGCAGAATCCCCATCTTGAACTGACTACTGGCTAGGCTGGCCAATTTTCTCAGTCCGCGCAGATCACTTTCCTTGACCGTGGCGGCTGCCTTGACCTCTACTCCAACCAGTTGTCCAGCGGCGTTTTCGATCACCATATCGACCTCGTACTGGTCTGCATCTCGGTAGTACATCAGACGGTAGTTACCTTCCGACGCGGTGGTGTGTTTGAGCAATTCCCCAAAAACGAAAGTTTCCAGCACATTGCCGAACCGAGTGCGATCCTGTTGAACTTCCTCTGTGCTCAGATTCAGCAAGGTGGCCAATAAGCCGGAATCGATGAACTGCAATTTGGGTGTCTTGACGACGCGATTGAGGCGGTTGCGCGCCCAGACATCAACGCGCTTGAGCAAATACATCTGTTCGAAAACACCAATATAGCGTGACGCTGTTTTGCCATCCAAACCGACCTGCCCACCTAGTTTGCTGTAGTTGCACATCTGACCTGCGGTCTGTGCCAGGGCGTTTAGAAAACGCGGCAATTGGTCCAGTTTTTCTATACTGGCGATGTCGCGCACATCGCGCTGGATGATGGCCTCTAGGTACTGCCGGGCCCAGGTGCTTCGTCGCTTAGACGATGCGCGGGAAATCGCTTCGGGATAGCCACCACGCAGCACACGCTCAACCAGAAATTTGCCCAGAGCCGGAGCAACTGACTTCAAAATCTGCCCTGAGAACACGCTATCGATCCAGTTTGCAGCCCCCCCTTCAATTTCGCTTTGCGATAAGGGGAGCAGTGACATCGTCTCCATGCGGCCAGCCAAGGAGTCGGCCACAGTGGGCAAGGCCATGAGGTTGGCCGATCCAGTCAGCAGGAAACGCCCAGGGCGACGGTCTTCATCAACACTTTTCTTGATGGCCAGCAGTAACTGCGGGGCACGCTGAATTTCGTCAATAACGGCGCGGTCCAAGCTACGAATCATGCCCACCGGGTCTTCACGTGCAGAGAGTAGGGTGAGTTCATCATCAAGGGTCAGGTAGCGCAGCCCATTGCCCGTTGCTATTTGCCTTACAAGTGTAGTCTTGCCAGCTTGACGAGGACCAGCCAGGAGAACAACCGGTGTGTCTTCCAAAGCTTCCGCGATGCGAGGCTCGATCCGGCGGGAATAGAGGGAGGGGGTATTCATGCGGTCATACTACCGTAAATTCAGGAATTCTTGGACGTAAATTACGGAATGATTAATTTCAAAAGTGGGTGCTATGCTCAGAGCCTGTGCAAATATTCTTGCTATATCAGGTAGTTGTAGATCGGGCTATTAATATCGGCTCTATGTGGTTTGTAGTGGGTGACATGCCATATCGCTGACATGACAGTCTCCCTCCCCTTCAAGGGGAGGACATGACAGTCTCCCTCCCCTTCAAGGGGAGGACATGACAGTCTCCCTCCCCTTCAAGGGGGAGGACATGACAGTCTCCCTCCCCTTCAAGGGGGAGGACATGACAGTCTCCCTCCCCTTCAAGGGGAGGGTTGGGGAGGG
>JAUYFZ010000100.1 GCA_030689585.1 Rhodocyclaceae bacterium
CCCTCCCAGCCTCCCCCTTGAAGGGGGAGGAGCTTCTGCCTTCGACTTATGGGTAATGGAATGCCTTGAAGGGGGAGGAGCTTCTGCCTTCGACTTATGGGTAATGGAATGCCTTGAAGGGGGAGGAGTAAGATGCTCCGACTTGTGTGCATACGGTAGGTTTGCGGGGGTGAGTTTGCCAGCTCGCTGCGCTCGATTGTGACGGAGCACGCCGAATGAGTGTATTTCACGCTATAATCCGCGGCCTTGAATGAGGTGTCGGGCAAGAAATGGGCGGTTCGCCCATTTTTTTTTGGTGCTGAGTGTTTCTATACGGCGGGAATCGGATGTTGGATTTAGCGGGACTGATTGAACAGGCGGTGGTTGGGTTGGGCTATGAACTCGCAGATTTTGAAACGAGCCCGCGCGCACGCTTGTTGCGTATTTTCATTGACAAGCCAGAAGGCGTGTCCGTGGATGACTGTTCTGCCGTTAGCCATCACCTGTTGCGTTTGTTTGAAGTGGAAGGCGTGGATTACGATCGGTTGGAAGTTTCTTCACCCGGGCTGGATCGTGCGATCAAGAAGCCTGCCGACTGGGTTCGTTTTGCCGGTTGCGATGTGCAGGTGAAGCTGCGGATGCCGGTGGGTAATCAGCGTAATTTTGCTGGGAATATTGTGGGCCTGCGCGATGACCATGTGGTGCTGCGCGTAGGGTCGGAGAATCGCGAATTTGCATTGAGCGGAATCGATAAAGCTCGCTTGATGCCGAATTTCGCTCAAAGTCTGAATGCTGGAGGGAAACATTGATGAGTCGCGAAATGTTGTTGTTGGTAGATGTGCTGGCCCGTGAAAAAAACGTGGGCAAGGAGATCGTGTTTACCGCCCTAGAACTGGCTTTAGCTTCTGCGACCAAAAAACGCCTCCATGAGGATGCCGATGTGCGCGTCGAGGTTAGCCGTGAAACGGGCGAATTTGACGCGTACCGTCGTTGGCAGGTGATGCCCGACGATCAGATTGAAAATACAGAACAGCAAATCGGCTTATCCGAGGCGAAAGCCCAAGTCGGAGATGTGGCCTTGGAAGACTTCATCGAAGAAGCACTGGAACCTGTTGATTTTGGGCGTATTGGCGCACAGGCGGCCAAGCAAGTCATTCTGCAAAAAATCCGCGATGCCGAACGCGAAAAGATACTGAGCGATTTTCTGGAACGCCGTGAGCATCTGATTTCCGGCCAGATCAAGCGCATGGAAAAAGGTAACGCGATTGTCGAAGCCGGTCGTATCGAGGCCATATTGCCGCGTGACCAGATGATCCCGAAGGAAAATTTGCGACCTGGGGATCGTGTGCGTGCTTGGCTTAAGAAAATAGACCGCACGGCACGGGGGCCACAGATCATTCTTTCCAGAACGGCTCCGGAATTCATCAGCAAGCTGTTTGAGCTGGAAGTGCCGGAGATAGAAAATGGATTGCTGGAAATCAAAGCGGCGGCGCGTGACCCCGGTGTGCGGGCGAAAATCGCCGTTAAATCCAACGATGCGCGGGTTGATCCGATCGGCACCTGCGTGGGGATGCGCGGATCGCGTGTCACCGCAGTCACCAATGAACTAGCGGGTGAGCGTGTCGATATTGTGCTCTGGTCGGCTGATCCGGCTCAGTTCGTTATCGGTGCTCTGGCGCCTGCAGAGGTGTCATCCATCGTCGTCGATGAAGAAAAACACAGCATGGACGTGGTGGTCGACGATGCCAATCTGGCGATTGCCATTGGCCGAGGGGGGCAGAACGTGCGGCTGGCTTCCGAGTTGACGGGATGGACATTGAACTTGATGACGGTTGAAGAATCCAGCCAGAAACAAGCGGCGGAAACCTCCGGTATCCGGAGTATTTTCATGGAAAAGCTGGACGTGGATGAAGAAGTGGCTGACATTCTCATTCAAGAGGGATTTTCCTCATTGGAAGAAGTGGCCTACGTTCCCTTGGCCGAGATGCTGGAAATTGATGCCTTTGACGAAGCAACCGTCAATGAGTTGCGTGAACGTGCGCGTAATGTGTTGTTGACCGAAGCGATTGTCGATGAGGAAGCTCTGGACAATGCGAATGATGATTTGATGAATCTGGACGGTATGGACAAAGGATTGGCCGCAAATCTGGTGCGCCATAAGGTGTGCACGCGAGATGATCTGGCTGATCTTTCGGTGGATGAACTCGTCGAGATGACCCGTATGGACGAGGTGGCTGCTCGATCCCTGATTACCACGGCCCGCGCCCATTGGTTTGCAGGAGAATAGGAGTCACTATGTCCCAGATGAATGTCGCCCAGTTTGCAGCCGAGCTAAAAATGCCGGCTGGTCACTTGCTGGAACAATTAATGAAAGCCGGAATGAGCAAACAGGGTGAAAGCGATGCCCTGACAGACCAGGACAAGACCCGGTTACTCGACTATCTACGGAAATCTCACGGTGAAACGGCACCCAAGGCCAAGATCACGTTAATGCGTAGACAAACGTCGGAAATCAAATCGTCGGATGCCACGGGCAGGGCACGAACGATTCAAGTGGAAGTGCGTAAAAAGCGTACTTTTATCAAACGAGAGGCCTCAGAGTTTATCGAACCACTGTCACCCATCCCCATGGCGGAGTTGGAACTGCCTGTGGAGCCAGAATTACCTGTGGAGTTGCCTCCAGAACCACCCGTGGACGTGGTGCCAGAACCCGTGGTGATTATCGAAACACCAGTGGTTCAACCCCCAGTGGTTGAACTGCCAGTGATTGAACCCCCAGTGGTTGAACCGCCTGTCGTGGCAGTGGTTAAGGAAACCCCGCGTGAAGCAGAAGCGCGTCGCCATGCCGAATTATCGGCCATCCAGGCGGCTGAATTTCGGCTAAAACAAGAGCGTGCGATAAAGGCGAAAGCCATGGCGGAAGCACGCCGGGCCCCCCCGAAAGTAGAACCTCCGAAGGGGCTGGTATCTAAAGTTGAACCGCCGAAAGCTGAATCAGCTGAACCTCAAAACACAGCCTCCGCCCCTGTTTCTGGCACGTTGCACAAGCCGACTACCCCAGTAACACCGGGAACAAAGAAGGTGGTGACGGACGAAAAAGCCAGTGTCAAGAAACCTGCGACCCCCGCATGGAAGGCGGATGCTGCTAAGAAGCGTGGCATCAAAACGCGAGGTGATACGACAGGGGGAACGGGAGGAGCCGCAGGATGGCGAGGAGGTCCACGGGGTGGGAGTGGTGGACGGCACGGAGGTCGACGCGGGCATCACGAGGATGTCGCCAGTGTCGCCCCGCAAGTGGTCGAAGCCGTGGTGCGCGAAGTGCATATACCGGAAACGATTACGGTGGCTGAATTGGCCCACAAGCTGGCGGTCAAGGCCGCAGAGGTCATCAAATTGTTGATGAAGATGGGCATGATGGTCACCATCAATCAGCCGCTGGATCAAGAAACCGCGATGATTATTGTCGAGGAAATGGGTCATAAGGCCCATGCGGCCAAACTGGACGATCCGGATGCTTTCTTGGAAGAAGAAACTGCAGAACATAAGGACGTGATTCTCGAATCTCGTGCGCCGGTTGTGACGGTGATGGGACACGTCGATCATGGAAAAACTTCCCTGCTGGATACGATCCGTCGTGCCAAGGTAGCGGCGGGTGAAGCGGGTGGCATTACCCAACATATCGGGGCTTATCACGTCGAAACCCCCCGTGGCATGATTACATTCCTGGATACCCCAGGCCATGAGGCTTTTACAGCCATGCGAGCAAGGGGAGCCAAGGCGACTGACCTCGTTATTCTGGTCGTGGCAGCGGATGACGGAGTGATGCCGCAAACACGCGAAGCGATTCATCATGCCAAAGCAGCCGGGGTGCCCTTGGTGGTGGCGATTAACAAGATCGACAAGCCGGGGGCTAACCCGGATCGCGTTCGGCAAGAACTGATTACGGAAGGTGTCGTGCCTGAAGAATACGGCGGTGATACGCCCTTCATTCCCGTCTCCGCCAAGCAGGGGACGGGCATTGATGCCTTACTAGAGCAGGTGCTGTTACAGGCCGAAGTGCTGGAATTAGCCGCCTCGAAGACGACACCGGCCAAAGGACTCATCATCGAGGCCCGTTTGGACAAGGGGCGCGGTCCGGTGGCCACGTTCCTGGTGCAATCTGGCACCTTAAAACGGGGGGATGTGCTACTGGTCGGGCAGGTGTTTGGACGCGTGCGCGCCATGCTGGATGAAAACGGGAAAGCTATTCACGAAGCAGGGCCTTCCATTCCGGTTGAAATTCAAGGTTTGTCCGATGTGCCTTCTGCGGGCGATGAAGGCATCGTGATTATTGACGAGAAAAAAGCCCGTGAAATCGCCTTGTTCCGTCAGGGCAAGTTCCGGGATGTGCGTCTGGCGAAGCAACAGGCGGCTAAACTGGAGAACATGTTTGAGCAGATGGAGGGCGGGGAGGTCAAATTTCTTCCCCTCATTATCAAGTCCGATGTGCAAGGTTCGCAGGAAGCACTGGCGCATTCTCTGTCCAAGTTGTCGACGGGCGAAATCAAAGTGCAGATCGTCCATGCGGCCGTGGGCGGCATCACGGAATCCGATGTTAATCTGGCGCAGGCCTCGAAAGCGGTCATCATCGGGTTCAATACTCGTGCCGACGCGGGAGCGCGCAAGGCCGCCGAAAACTTCGGAGTCGACATTCGTTACTACAACATCATTTACGAAGTCGTGGATGAAGTGAAAGCCGCGATGTCTGGCATGTTGTCTCCGGAGAAAAAAGAAACGGTCATTGGACAAGTTGAAATACGCGAAGTGTTCAACATCTCGAAGATAGGGGCGGTGGCCGGTTGCATGGTGACGGCAGGCATCGTCCGACGCAATGCCTCGGTGCGTCTCCTGCGCGACAACGTGGTACTTCACACGGGAGAACTCGAATCGCTCAAACGCTTCAAAGATGATGCCCGTGAAGTTCGGGAAGGGTTCGAATGTGGTTTGAACCTGAAGAACTTCAACGACATTCAAAAAGGCGATCAACTGGAAGTATTTGAAATTCAGGAAGTCGCGAGAACGCTTTCGTAAAGGAACGCGCTGATGCCCAAGGAATTTTCACGCGCAAGCCGAGTGTCTGAGCAGATTTATCGTGATCTGACGGAATTGCTGCGTGGGGTGAAAGACCCACGCATTGCGTCTCTTCTGCCGTTGGTCACGCTCACCGACGTGGAAGTGACACCGGATTACGCCCATGCCAAGGTGTTTTATACCTCCATGGCCGGACATGAACGGGATGAAGAAGTGGCCCGAGGATTGGCCCGTGTGGCCGGATTCCTGCGCCATGAACTCTTCCGTCAGTTGCGCCTTCATCACACCCCAGAACTACATTTCATCTATGACCATTCCGTCGAGCGAGGGGTGGAACTGTCGCGTTTGATCGAGGAAGCGAATATTTGCTGAAAGACATCGAGGCGGTTGGCCTGAACCAAGGTCGACCGTTGATGGTGATTGGCGAACGTGGTGCTGTCGCCATTTATTGAAATAGCCAAGGAGTGTGGAATATGAACAATCAATGGCCCTATCCAGGTTCGCGTTGGTGGAAGTTCGATTTTCACACGCACACCCCTGCATCACACGACACACCTTGGCATCGGGAAACCCTGTCGTTATCGGCTAAAGATTGGTTACTGCGCTACATGGCCGCTGAAATTGACTGTGTAGCCGTTACCGACCACAACAGCGGTGCTTGGATCGACAAGCTCAAAGAGACCTACGCTGATATGCAGGCTAATCCGCCGGAGGGTTTTCGAGATCTACACCTGTTTCCTGGCGTTGAAATTTCGGTTAATGGCGGCTTTCATCTATTGGCCATCTTTGACACCACCGCCACAACCCGCGATATCGACACGCTTCTTGGCCGGGTAGGTTACGACGGTTCCAAAGGCGACTGTAACGCCGTTACTCACAGAGGAGCAAGTGAGGTGATAGAGGCAGTCTTAGCCGCAGGTGGCCTCCCGATTCCAGCCCATGCCGATGGCGAAAATGGTCTATTACAGGTGCAATCATCTTTTAGCTACACCTGGGTAAAGATGGCAGAACCCTCATTGGAAGGTCTGCGGCTGGCACTACTGGACGGCAACGGTATCTCGATTCGGCGCAGCGATGAAGGTGATTTTGATCCATTCAAGACACCTGAAAATTTCATCACCCGTATCGAAATTGAGCATGCTCGCTATATGGGCAACGGTAAACCGCAAACGCTTGAACTCACCCCGTTCTACAACGCGCTGATTGGCGGACGCGGCACCGGCAAATCCACCCTCATTCATGCACTGCGACTCGCCTACCGGCGCGACAACGAAATTAAACACCTGAATGCGGAATCGGAGCCGCGCAAACAATTCGAGCGTTTTATACGTACGATTAGTGGTCGTAGTGGAGAAGGCGCACTGCGTGAAAACACCGAATTGCGCGTAGAACTGATGCGCGACGGCGTATCTCATCGTCTGCGTTGGCGAGCCGATGGTCAAGGTACGGTGGTTGAGATACTGACACCAGAAGGGGCATCCGTATCGTCGAGTCAGGCGGTTACACCGGAACGATTCCCTATTCGGATATTTTCTCAAGGACAAATTGCAGCACTGGCGGGCGATGATCGACAGGCACTCCTAGACGTGATCGATGAAGCGGCTCTCGTCGCACCGCTGCAACGCGCTTTCGATGAAGCAAAGCGCACTTACTTTGCACAGCGGGCACGATTGCGCGAACTAGACGGGCAACTCATCGCTCGTCCCGAGACCGAACGCAAGCTAGCCGACCTCACACGCAAGCTGGAAACTTTTACTCAGTCACATCATGCAGAGGTACTCAAGGCGCACCAGCGAGTAATCCGTCAGCAGCGCGAAGTGTCGCA
Organism: Rhodocyclaceae bacterium; assembly: GCA_030689585.1. Classification (GTDB taxonomy): domain Bacteria; phylum Pseudomonadota; class Gammaproteobacteria; order Burkholderiales; family Rhodocyclaceae; genus Nitricoxidivorans. The sequence goes on from JAUYFZ010000100.1 coordinate 6,875, forward strand.
AAGTCTGGAGCAACTGGCGGCCATGCCCCAACGTATTGAGACGTTAGCGCAAGACTTGCTCCTTGACGACTGGCCGGAAGGCACGTTCGATGCCGTCAGCGACGTGGATGCGTTGGCATGGCGTCAGACAATGGATCGTTACGTAAAGCAGGCACGCGAAGCACTGGAGCAGGCAGCCTTGATGCTCTCAACCGCCACACAACCATTGCACCAAGATGAACAACTGGCGACATGGCGCACACGCAGTGAAACGGCCAATGCCCGTTACGCAACACTCAAGGCCACGCTTTCAGAGCAAGGCGTGCAAGACCCTCAAGCCTTTGGCCGTCTGGAGCAAGAGCGTCAATCGTTGGAAGTGCAGATCAAACAGTACGGCAAATCACAACAAGACCGCGACCAGCTTCAGGTGGATATAGACAGGCAATGGGAAAGCGTCTTTCGTGCACGTCGCACCATCACCGAGGCTCGTCAGGCTTTTTTATCCGAAAAATTGCAAAACAACGCATTCGTGCGCATGGCTATCGAACCCTTTGGCTACGACACGAAGGTCATCGAACGGAGCTTACGTGCGCTGCTCGACGTAACAGACGACCGTTTCGAGAGTGACATCCTGCTACTTCAAAATGGTTCTCCCGTAGAGGGTATCGTGTTTGATATTGTCCAGACATCCGAACGGGAAGGCACGCTCGAAACGATAAAGCAACGTCTGCTCAATATAGATACTGCGTTCGGTGACCATTTCAGAAAGTACCTGCAAAAGAAGAATGAAAAGGCGGAATTCTCCGATCACATTCACTGCTGGTTTCCAGAAGACGATCTTCGTATTGAATATAGTCGCAATGGCAAGGGTTCCGATTTCACCTCCATCACCCAAGGTTCACCCGGGCAACGGGCCGCCGCTCTACTAGCCTTTCTGCTCGCATTCGGTGATGAACCATTAGTGCTCGATCAACCCGAAGATGATCTCGACAACCACCTGATTTACGAGTTGATTGTCAGCCAGATTCGCCAGAACAAGCGGCGGCGGCAATTGATTGTCGTTACCCACAACCCCAATGTCGTGGTCAACGGCGATGCCGAAATGGTGCATGCCTTTGAATTTGGCAATGGTCAATGTTATGTGCAAAAGGCGGGGGCTTTGCAGAATGAATCGGTGCGAGAGGAGGTCTGTCATGTCATGGAGGGCGGACACGAAGCCTTTGCGCGACGCTGGTCACGTTTGGGGAAGGGCATTTGATGTTTGCCACGCGCAGTGAATTGCTCGAAAAAATCCGCTTGGGCGAAGACAGCTACCTCGAACTGAAAGAGGTGCGCTTTGCGGGAGAAAAGCTTCGCGGTCCGGAACAAAACGACTTGGCCGATGAGCTTGCCGCCTTTGCCAACAGCCGTGGCGGTGTATTGGTCTTGGGGGTTCACGATAAAAGCCGCGACATCACCGGCATTGCGCAGGAACGTCTGGACGCAGTGGAATCACTGGTGCGTCAATCCTGCGAAGATTCCATAAAACCAGCACTAGCCCCGTTGATTGAACGACTGACCTTACCCGATGCGGCCAAAACAGAAAAAGCGGTGCTTCGTGTCGAGGTATTGCGTAGCCTGTTTGTTCATCAAAGTCCTAGTGGTTATCTGCATCGTGTGGGCAGTAGTAAACGTCCGATGCAACCGGATTATTTGGCGCGTCTGTTTCAGCAACGTAGCCAATCACGCATCATTCGTTTCGACGAACAGATCGTTCCACAGGCCGTATTGGACGATCTTGTTCCTGAACTTTGGCAACGATTCATTGGCGATCGAACGTTAGATGATCGAGAAGGCTTTTTGCAAAAACTGGCGATGGCTCGTGTGGATGAGGAAGGTGTGTTACGTCCTTCGGTCGCGGGAGTGCTGATGGCGTGTCGCCATCCTCAACAATTCCTGCCCAATGCCTACATTCAGGCGGTCGCGTATCGCGGCAGCGATCTTACGGCGCAAACCGAAGTAGCCTATCAGCGTGATGCACAGGACATCGTCGGGCCGTTGGATCAACAGATCACCCAATCGTGCGATTTCGTGCGCAAGAACATGCGGGTCGCTGCCCGCAAGCAGGAAGGCCGTGAAGATGTTCCCCAGTTCGACATGCTGGCTGTCTTCGAAGCGGTGACTAATGCCGTTGCACATCGAGATTATTCGATCTACGGCAGCAAAATCCGGTTGCGTCTATTTGACGACAGGCTGGAGATTTATTCACCGGGTGCCATTCCCAATACGATGACCGTAGAAAGTCTGGCCTTCCGGCAAGCCGCTCGCAATGAAGCGATTACCAGTCTGCTGGCGCGTTGTCCGGTGCAGGGCGATGCGTCTGAAATCATCGCTCACCGTTCGCACATGATGGACAAGCGCGGCGAAGGTGTGCCGATCATTCTGGCGCGTACCCAACGACTCAGTGGAAAATCAGCCATCTATCGCTTGGTGGATGAAACTGAGTTGATATTGACGATCCCCGCAGCCGACGGCATGACCTTCGAACGGACCCTCGAAAAGGCAGACACCTAACTCGCATGGTCGCCAAGCCCACCC